>NZ_DRGM01000034.1 GCF_011050055.1 Pseudoalteromonas prydzensis
CTTTAAATACTGGTACAACTAAACCGTTTGGCGTATCAACCGCAACACCGATATTGATGTACTTTTTAAGAATTAGGCTTTCACCATCTGCAGATAACGACGAGTTAAATGTAGGGAACTCAGCAAGCGCTTTGGCCGCTGCTTTCATTACAAATACCAGCGGGGTGATTTTAACACCTAGCTTTTTCTTTTCGCTAAGAGCATTTTGCTCTTTACGGAACTCTTCAAGCGTGGTGATATCAGCTTCATCAAACTGGGTAACATGTGGGATTTGCACCCAGTTACGGTGTAAGTTTTTGCCTGATAGCTTTTGAATGCGAGACAGTTTCTTCTCTTCGATTTCACCAAATTTAGCAAAATCAACTTTTGGCCATGCAATTAAGCCAAGCTCACCACCGCCGGCATTACCGTTACCAGCAGATAACTGGCCAGACTCAACTTGCTTAACTAAGTTCTTCACATAGTCTTGCACGTCTTCTTTCACAACGCGGTTTTTACGGCCAGAGCCTTTTACGTTCGCAAGGTTAATACCAAACTCACGGGCTAAACGGCGCACAACTGGCGATGCATGAGCATACGCGCTGTTGTTCTCAAAGCTTTCATTACTTGCTTTAGCTGGTGCCGCTTGTGGCGCTGGAGCAGACTCTGTTTTTTCTGCTTTAGCCGCAGGTGCCGATGCAGGAGCCGCTTTTTCAGCAGGTGCACTGCCTGCCACTTCAAATACAAAGATAAGTGAACCGGTCGATACTTTATCGCCCGCTGCTACTTTAATCTCTTTTACTGTGCCTGCAAACGGCGCAGGTACTTCCATTGCCGCTTTATCGCCTTCAACGTTTAAGATTGATTGATCTTCAGTAACCTTATCGCCTACTGCAACCATCACTTCAGTGACTTCAACTTCATCACCGCCGATATCTGGCACGTTAACTTCTTTGCTGCTTGGCGCTGAATCTTCTGTTGCGGCTGGCTTTTCTGCTGCTTTTGAGTCACTTGCAGGTGCACTTGTGTCATCGCTACCCGCGACTTCAAAAACAAACACCAAAGAGCCTGTTTTTACTTTATCGCCAGTGGCAACTTTAACCTCTTTCACGGTACCTGCAAACGGCGCTGGTACTTCCATTGCCGCTTTGTCGCCTTCAACGTTTAAGATAGATTGCTCTTCTGTAACGCTGTCACCAACTGCAACCATCACTTCGGTCACTTCAACTTCATCATCGCCGATATCAGGTACGGTGACTTCTTTCGTTGATGAACCTGAAGAGGCAGCAGGTGCTGCTTCAGTTTTTGCAGGTTCAGCAGGCGCTTCGCTTGCTGCTTGCTCTTCACCTTCAAACAAGAATACTAAAGAACCCGTAGTAACCGTGTCGCCCACGTTTACTTTAATTTCTTTTACAGTACCTGCTTGTGCAGCAGGTACTTCCATTGATGCTTTGTCGCCTTCAACGGTTAGTAGTGATTGGTCAACTTCAACTTTGTCACCAACGCTTACTAAGATTTCGGTTACTTCGACTTCATCGCCACCGATATCTGGTACATTAATTTCAATACTCATTGCAAAACCTCTTATGCGTACAGTGGGTTAACTTTGGTCGTGTCGATGTTGAACTTCTTAAGTGCCTCAACAACCACTGACTTTTCAACCTCACCACGTTTAGCAAGTTCAGATAACGTAGCAACTACAACATAGCCTGCGTTAACTTCAAAGTGACGACGTAAGTTTTCACGGCTATCAGAGCGACCGTAACCGTCGGTGCCTAACACTTTATAGTTGCTAGTTGGAATGAATGAACGCGCTTGTTCAGCGTAGTTTTTCATGTAATCCGTTGCCGCAACAGTCACTGAGTCATTTAATACGTTAGTGATGTAAGCTGTTTTTTGTTCGCTCTCAGGGTTAAGCATGTTGAAACGCTCAACATCTTGCCCTTCGCGAGTTAATTCGTTGAACGACGTTACTGAGTAAACGTCTGACGCAATACCGTAATCTTCACTTAAGATAGCTGCCGCTTTACGTACTTCAGTCATGATAGTACCTGAGCTCAATAGCTGCACGTTGGCTTTTTTGCCTGCGTAGCTTTCAAGCTTGTAGATACCTTTACGAATACCTTCTTCCGCACCTTCTGGCATAGCAGGTTGTGCGTAGTTTTCGTTCATAAGCGTTAGGTAGTAATAGATGTTTTCTTGGCTTTCACCGTACATACGACGAATACCGTCTTGCACAATAACCGCTACTTCGTACGCATAGGTTGGATCGTAAGAAATACAATTTGGTACTGTGTTGGCAAGAATATGGCTGTGACCATCTTCGTGCTGTAGACCTTCACCATTTAGCGTTGTACGACCAGCGGTTGCACCTAATAAGAAGCCACGTGCTTGTTGGTCGCCCGCCATCCACGCCATGTCACCAACACGTTGGAACCCGAACATTGAATAGTAAATATAGAATGGGATCATCGGTAAATCGTTAGTGCTGTATGATGTTGCCGCAGCAACCCATGACGACATTGCACCTAACTCATTGATACCTTCTTGCAATACTTGACCCGATGTTGCTTCTTTGTAGTAAGAAACGATATCACGGTCTTGTGGTGTGTAGTTTTGACCATGCGGGTTATAAATACCGATTTGACGGAATAAACCTTCCATACCAAAGGTACGCGCTTCATCAGCAATAATTGGTACGATGTTTTTACCAATGCCTTTATCTTTTAATAAGATATTCAGTGCACGAACAAAGCCCATAGTGGTAGAGATATCACGCTTTTGCTCTTCAAGTAGTGGCTTGAATGCTTCTACTTCTGGTAACTGTAACTTTTCAGAGAACTTAGCAATACGGGTTGGCGTGTAACCTTTAAGATCATCACGACGAGCGTGTAAATACTTATACTCTGGTGAACCTTCTTCAAGGGTCAAATATGGTAGATCTTTGATTTCTTCATCAGACACTAAGTCTTGTAAACCTAAACGTGAACGTAAATGAGCCACGTGGGTCATGTCCATTTTTTTCACTTGGTGCGCGATGTTTTTACCTTCAGCCGCTTCACCCATGCCATAACCTTTTACAGTTTTAGCTAGAATAACAGTTGGACGGTCATTGGTTTGTTCCGCTTTTTTGAATGCAGCGTATAATTTTGATGGCTCATGACCACCACGCTTCAGCGCGAAGATTTCGTCATCTGTCATATCAGCCACAAGTGCTGCTGTTTCAGGGTAACGACCAAAGAAATGTTCACGTACGTACGCGCCATTTTTTGCTTTATAAGTTTGGTAATCACCATCGATGGTTTCGTTCATCAATTGTAATAACTTACCTGTGGTATCTTTAGCAAGTAAGATATCCCAGCCGCTGCCCCAAACTACTTTAATTACATTCCAGCCAGCGCCTTTAAATAGACCTTCAAGTTCTTGAATGATCTTACCGTTACCCATTACTGGGCCGTCTAAGCGTTGTAGGTTACAGTTGATCAGGTAGCAAAGGTTGTCTAGCTTTTCACGGGCAGCAAAAGAGATCGCACCACGTGATTCTGGCTCATCCATTTCACCATCACCAAGGAACGCATATACGCGTTGGTTTTTGGTGTCTTTTAGGCCACGACCATCTAAGTACTTTAAGAAACGCGCTTGGTAAATAGACGCGATAGGACCAAGGCCCATAGATACGGTAGGGAACTGCCAGAACTCAGGCATTAATTTAGGATGCGGGTATGAAGGTAGACCATTACCATCAACTTCTTGGCGGAAGTTATCTAACTGCGCAGCAGATAAACGACCTTCAACAAATGCACGCGCATAAATACCAGGAGAAATATGGCCTTGATAATAAACTAAGTCACCGCCGTCTACTTCGTTTGGTGCTTTAAAGAAGTGGTTAAAACACACTTCATAAAATGCAGCAGACGACTGGTAAGACGCCATATGGCCGCCTAAGTCGAGATCTTTTTTCGATGCACGCAATACAATCATGATTGCGTTCCAACGAATAATAGAACGAATGCGGCGCTCAAGGTTTACATCCCCAGGGTATGCAGGTTCTTGATCTACCGGGATCGTATTAACGTAGTTAGTATTGATACCGGTTGGCATATCAACACCGTCTAAACGGGCTTGCTCTAATACTTGCTCAAGTAAAAACTGAGCACGTTCAACACCTTCTTCACGCACAACTGATTCAAGAGCTTGTAACCACTCTTGTGTTTCTAGCGCGTCTACGTCAATTTTATTGACTTCAGACATATGGAGGTTTCCTTATGTTTAAAATACGAATGTTCTTAATTAGTACTGTGGTAATCGTTGTTGCCATCTGCAGTACTTGCTTAAATTATTGATTTTTTACTGTGTTTGCTAATTTTGTTTGGTGCGTCTTAAACTACGTTCAATTCGCGAATGCTCTTTGCCGGCTTCCAATAATGCTTCTTCAATGAAAGCTAAGTGAGCATTACTGGCAAGTCGCGCTTGCTCGGGATTCCCTTCAATCACTGCATCCATTAATAAACGGCGATGCTCAGCTAAGCGCGAACTGATGTGCGGCTTTTCTAACAATACCGTTAAATTCTGTAAAACATTTTGTTCAAGCAATGCCTGCATACCGCGCACTAAATGCAGTAGCACTACATTATGTGACGCTTCTGCAACACTAAAGTGAAACGCATTAATTGCTTTGGCTTTTTGCTGTAAATTATCATGTGCTACGGCAATACAATCAAAGCTTTGCTTCACTTTATCAAAGTCCGTACTAGTGCCGCGCAGCGCGGCATAATAAGCGGCAATGCCCTCTAATGCATGACGAAACTCTAATAAATCAAATTGCGATTCAGGATGCTTACTGATCAAATCAAAAAGCGGATCAGTGAGTCCTTCTTCAAGCTGATTTTTTACAAACGTTCCGCCACCTTGACGACGCGTTACTAAGCCTTTTGCCTCTAGCTTTTGAATCGCTTCGCGCAGTGAAGGACGAGACACTTCAAATTGCTTGGCTAATTCACGCTCTGGCGGCAGTTTCTCTCCGGGAGCTAATGAGCCCTCAAGAATCATATTCTCAAGTTGCTGTAAAATAACATCCGATAGTTTTGCTGCTTTAATCTTTAAAGACATTAATCAACGTCCGCATTGTAGTGGGAATATAGCCTGAATAATTCAAACTTGTGCCCATTGCCTAAACCAAAAGGTAAATTGGTCATACCAAATTTGAGCCATACGTTATCAAAAAGCAAGTTTGCTGTCAATTTACCGAGGCCAGCAGTCGATAATCCAGCCTAACGCATTTAGCACAAAGATTAAACAGTATGAGATAAAGCCAGAGTTTGGGAAGGGTTTAAACAGAAAAAACAAATGGTCTGACCAGATAGTGGAGAGATGAGGTTTTAGGTGCTAGGTTTTAACCATAACTTCCCTATCACCTAGTAACTTCCTAAAACCTATTCTTATAATTACGTCTCTAAAGCACAGCGCCTCTTAACCTCTTTGTGAATAAATTTTAATTGCGCGGGTAGCAGCGAGTTCACCTCGCGACAATTACTTCCCTAAAACCTAGCTGCTGTTTATTTACGCTAACCCACCAAATAAAGTGAGCAAGGCAATCAGCACCAAGTAAAACAACACATTGCGTTTTACGAGCTTCATCATACAGGTTGCTTCATACGCGCAGCCAAAGTGCTGTTGTTCTATTTGCTCTGCAGCAAGCGCGGTATTAGTTACCACCTTACGATTACTTACTGAAAAATCGAGCACATACTGCAACCAACAACTAGTGCCTTTATTAAAGTTACCAATAACTAAGTAACCAAAACTTGCGATCCTGGCCGGTAACCAATCAAGCCAAAATAATAATGTATGAATTAGTTTAAAGCGGTGAGCATACGCAACTTTATGATCATCGCGCACTAAATCGGCATAAGTACGTACCAAGGCATATAACACCGCACCAGGTACACCTAAAACAACAAACCAAAAAATAACCGCACAATAAAAACGAAAGTTAACCCAGGCCAAGGTTTGCCCAAAAGTTTCACCATCTTTTTCATCTTCGGTTTTCTTTTGTCCCATTTGCAATGCATATAAGGTAGCGGCTTGCAGATCATCACGGGTTAACGCATTGAGGTACGACTTATATAAAGCACGTTGTTTAGCGCAACCAAAGCAAACTAGCAGCACTGCAACATTAATAGCTAACTGCCACAATACAAAATCAGATAAGGTAAAAATAACGGCAATCAGTAATACAGGCAAAAATAACCAAATCATAAACCCGGCGGGTGAATTAAATAAACCTTGTTCGCTTAATTGTTTTTTCGAGTGCGTTAAATAGCCTTGTGCGTAATAACTTATTTGCCAATAATCAGAACGAGCACCTAAACGTTCTAAAATTAGAGCAATTATTATAGAAATTAAGATCATATTTTTTCATTCCAAATTGGCGCTAGTTAAAGCTGATTAAAATATAGTTATAGTGCAGCAAAATAATGGTTCCAATCAAAGCTGTCGCCTGGGTCAGTTTTTCGCCCAGGCGCAATGTGACAATGCCCTACAATACGCGAGCGAGTGATTGCTGGGTATTTATTTATCAACGCCTTAGTTAAAGATTGTAATGCATTATATTGATTTTGGGTATACGCCGTTGTGTCTGTGCCTTCCAGCTCAATACCAATACTAAAGTCATTACATTGGTTGCGCCCCAAAAATTCAGAGCGCCCAGCATGCCAAGCACGTTTACTAAAAGGCACGTATTGCACTATTTCACCGCTGCGTTTAATAAAGCAATGCGCCGACACTCTCAGCCCCGCTAAATCGGCAAAACTCGGGTGTGCTTGGCAATCAATACGTCCCATAAACAAGTCATCAACAAACGGCGTGGCAAACTGCCCTGCAGGTAAAGAAATATTGTGAATGACTAATAAAGAAATATCGTCATCATTCGGACGCTCATCAAAATGCGTACATGGTCGTTGTATCGCCGTATCAACGACGCCAAAAGAGTTTATTTTCATAATGAGTCTGTAAACAAATACATAGTCAGATGCTAATAGATTTCCAAGCAGAATAACAGCAAAGCAATAAAACGCAGCAACGGGCTGACCCGCGCCTCTCTTATTTTTAATTTTACCCCAAGACAATGACGATTTTACTACCAAAATTTGGTCGTTGTAGGTCATGCTTTAGCGCGTCAATATCAAAATAATTAAAGAACTTTTATTTAATTACGCGGGTAAACCCGCGCCTACGCCAGCCGGTAGCAGCGAGTTTACCTAGCGACTGTTTATACATTTACATGATAAACCTATTTTACCACCGAGGGCAGGAGGCGCTGCGCGCTACACCGAGAAGGCAAAAGTAAAATTAATCACTTAAAACATTTTGCACAAAGAGAAGTGAATGAGCGTAAATGAGAAAAAACGCCACGAGCTTCGAACAACGATTTTCGAATACACCTAGTCACTTCCTAAAACCTAGAACCTCACTCTCTAGAACCTAATCAAACTTATAGCTTCAGCCTTCTCTTTCACTTTCAAACCATGTAAAATTTGTGCAATTTCCTAATTATAATGAGCTTTTATAATGTCTATCCCACACAGCCTATTAAGCCAACTTGTTAAACTTGCCCTTGATGAAGATTTAAACTATCAAACGGCCGAGCAAGGCGATATCACCGCACAATTAATTCCCGCGGCGCAACAAGCCAACGCTAAAGTGATCACCCGTGAAGACTGCGTATTTTGTGGTAAAGACATTATCTTAGAAGTATTCAAACAAGTTGATCCGAGTGTAGCAGTTAATGTATTAGTAAATGATGGCGATACCGTTAGAGCAAACGATACCCTATTTACAGCAACAGGCTCCGCTCGCGCTATTTTAACCGCAGAGCGAACGGCACTTAACTTTGTACAAACTTTGTCAGGTACAGCAACCACCACTTCAAAGTATGTAAAAGAGCTCAGCGGCACCACCACGCAACTACTCGATACCCGTAAAACCATACCGGGGCTTAGAGCACTGCAAAAATACGCAGTAAAATGTGGCGGTGGCGCAAATCATCGTATCGGTTTATTTGATGCGTTTTTAATAAAAGAAAACCACATCGCTGCCTGTGGCGGTATTGATAAAGCGGTAGCGCAAGCAAAACTTAATCATCCAAACAAACCAATTGAAGTCGAAGTTGAATCACTTCATGAGCTAGATCAAGCCATTACAGCCGGTGCTGATATTATAATGCTGGATAACTTTAGTGTTAAGCAAATTCAGCAAGCGGTAGAGCTTACCAATAAGCGCGCTAAGCTTGAAGTGTCAGGCAATATGACCTTAGAAACACTACGCACTTACTCACAAGCGGGGGTTGATTTTATCTCCAGCGGCGCGCTTACAAAAAATTTACAATCAATTGATTTGTCTATGCGTTTTGAGTAATTATTCTTTTGTATTAGAATTTTATATTTACCTAATCCGTTGACAATTTGAGCAAAAAAGCATTAAATACGCCGAAAGGCTTATTCTGTAACAAACTGTTAATTTTAGTACCTCAGATACTAAAAAATAGTGTTAACATAAGTCTCTAGGATGAATTAAACAACCTTTAACCAATCCTAAAGAACTATTTTTTACTGTTGCTTTGCTGAAGATCGTTTTTTAAATAAACGTGCTCAGCGAAATTAACAACAATAAAAAACAACTATCGAGTATAGTTATTTTTTAAATTCGATGAAATGCAGCTAACATCGCTTTCAATAAGCAATTTTAGTGCTAAAGTAGTTCTAACAGAGTAATTTTAAAAAAACCGTAAGATAAGGCAGTTACAGTAGCTACCGTGATAACCACGTTACTAACATAACTTTTTTAACTTACAAAAAACACTATCCTTTAGGAGAGGAACATGGAAAAAATGACACAACAAAGTCAAAAGGGTTTTACCCTAATTGAATTAATGATTGTAGTAGCAATCATCGGTATTTTGGCAGCAGTAGCACTGCCTGCGTATCAAGATTATACTCAAAAGGCACAAGTTGCTGCATCAATAGCTGAAATATCTGGTGTTCGAAGTGCCTATGATGTTGCTTTTTCAGAAACTCGCCCTGATGCATTTTATACTGCAGCCAATTTAGGCTTGGCTGCTAGTACAAACCGCTGTAGTGCATTTACTATAAATCCTCCAGCGGCAGATGGAGCACAAGCAACAGCTATTCAGTGCACAATGACAGGCTCAGGTCCTGTTCAGGGTGGTTCTGTAACTTTATCTAGAACTGCAGGTGGAGTTTGGAGTTGTGCATCGTCTATCGCAACTAAATTATCCCCATCAACTTGCCCTGGGATCTAACAATTTAATATGAGGGTTAACACCCTCATATTCTAAATACAAGTCAGCCTCACACATATAATTGAATTGTAAAGTTATCTCTATACAACTTTTAACCAACCTTCAAAAGATAAATATGTTGAAAAAACAAAAAGACACTGAAAACTCTTTATTCCAATGGGTTGGTGTAAGCGCCCGAGGGAAACGTTTAGAAGGTGAAATGAATGGGATGAGTATAGCTTTAGTCAAAGCCCAGTTACGTAAACAAGGTATCACCCCCTCAAAAGTTAAACGTAAAGCCAAACCTCTATTTGGCGCACGTATGCAGAAAATTACAGCAAAAGATATTGCTTTAGTGACGCGGCAAATTGCCACTATGCTAATGGCAGGTGTTCCCCTTATTCAATCAATAGAAATGATTGGCACTGGTGCCACTAATAAAAGTGTTGGCAAACTGATGGAAACTATTGGCGATGAAGTCAAAGCCGGTGGTACTTTATCTAATGCACTGCGTAAACACCCTCGTTATTTTGATGATTTATATTGTGATTTAGTAGCCTCCGGTGAACAATCTGGCTCTTTAGATAAAATATTTGATCGCGTTGCACTTTATAAAGAAAAGTCCGAAGCACTAAAATCAAAAATTAAAAAAGCCATGTTCTACCCTATAGCGGTATTGGTGGTGGCCTTAATTGTTACCTCAATCCTGCTTATTTTTGTCGTACCACAATTTCAAGATATATTCGCAGGCTTTGGTGCTGAACTTCCCGCATTTACTTTATTTGTTATTGCTATCTCTGAGTTTATGCAGGAATATTGGTGGATCATACTGATTATAATGGTAGCCGCTGGTTACGCTTATAAAGAAGCGTTGTTAAAAAGTAAAAAGCTGCGGGATGCTAACGACCGTGCGATTTTAAAACTACCTGTGATTGGTATGATTTTAAACAAAGCAGCCGTAGCGCGTTATGCTCGTACCCTTTCAACCACCTTTGCGGCAGGTGTACCGCTGGTTGATGCGCTAGATTCTGCGGCAGGAGCCTCTGGTAACGCGGTTTACCGTTATGCTATTTTAGATATTAAAGCTGAGGTAAGTTCAGGTAATCAAATGAACTGGGCGATGCGCAACTCAAAAATATTCCCCGATATGGTGATCCAAATGGTCGCTATTGGTGAAGAGTCTGGCTCGCTCGATGGTATGCTGGCAAAAGTCGCTACTATTTATGAGCAAGAAGTTGATGATGCGGTTGATGGTTTATCAAGCCTTTTAGAGCCGCTAATTATGGCGGTGCTTGGCGTGCTAGTAGGTGGCTTGATCATTGCTATGTACTTACCTATTTTCCAACTTGGATCGGTTATATAAAAGCTGTAAGCTGTTCCTAATTTATATAAAGCAATGCAACTCTTTTTTATTTAAGTGATTTATTCATAAAGAGGTTAAGAGAAGCAATAAAAGGCCCTAGGTTCTAGGGAAGTGACTAGGTTAAAGGTTACTTTATTTTGTGGGAACAGGCTTTAGCCGTGATAGTGTTTGAGGTTATGTGTTAAAGCCAATCGGCGCTAAAGCGCTCTCCTACAAAGGTGAAAGATACTGTAGCCCGTGGCGTTTCTTCTCATTTGCTCTCATTCACTTCTCTTTGTGCAAAATGGTTTTAAGTGACTGATTCAAAAAGAGGATAAGAGGCGCTTAGCTTTAGAGAAGTAATTGTAAAAATAGCGGTTAGGTTCTGGTTGTAGGAAGTGGCTAGGTGTATTGATAACCCGTAGCACGAGGCTTTCTCTTCTCTGTGTAGCGCGCAGCGCCTCCTGCCCTCGGTGGTAAAATAGGTTTGTCGGTGTAAATGTATAAACAGTCGCGAGGTAAACTTGCTGCTACCGGCATAGACTCGGGTTTTTAGTAGTTTTTAGGTCATACAATGCAAAATTTCTTTCTCGATATCATCACAGTAATGCAAAGCCAGCTGTGGTTTTATTTACTCACTGTTGGCTTAGTTAGCCTATGTGTTGGCAGTTTTTTGAATGTAGTGATTTATCGACTGCCACTGATGATGCAGCGCGAATGGCAAACAGAATGCCGTGTTTTACTGGCTGACGATTTACAGCCGTCTAAAACAGCTGATACGGAAGCTGAATTCAACCTACTCAAGCCAAATTCGACCTGTCCCAAATGCAAAACGGCAATTAAGCCATGGCAAAATATACCTGTAATTAGCTGGTTATTATTAAAAGGGCGCTGTGCAAGTTGCAGTAATCCAATATCCGTACGTTACCCTATTGTTGAAATGCTCACTGCAATTTTAAGCTTAATAGTCGCCTATAGCTTTGGCGCTACTGAACAGGCCTTGCTGTATATTTTGATTACTTGGGTATTAGTCGCGCTGACCTTTATTGATATTGACCACATGCTGCTACCCGATCAACTTACCCTACCACTCGTTTGGCTAGCACTGATTGCCGCAGTAGTGGGTATTACAATTTCGCCTACTGATGCGATTATTGGTGCAGCGTGTGGTTACTTAAGTTTATGGAGCGTATTTTGGCTATTTAAGCTCATCACCGGCAAAGAAGGCATGGGTTATGGTGATTTTAAACTATTAGCCGTATTTGGTGCACTACTTGGCTGGCAGTCCTTACTCACCATTATTCTATTATCAAGTGTCGTCGGTGCTGTTATAGGTATTGCACTTTTGAGCATTCAAGGTAAAGACAAAGCCACACCTATTCCGTTTGGCCCTTACCTCGCCATTGCTGGCTGGGTTACCTTATTATGGGGCTCACAGCTGCAAGCATTCTATTTTAATTGGTTAGGTTATTAGATGGAAAATGTAAGCGATAAACCAATTAAAAATTGGGTTTTAGGACTGACTGGCGGTATTGGCTGTGGTAAAAGTGCCGTTAGTGCTATGTTTGAACAGCTTGGCATTACTGTTGTAGATGCTGATATTATCGCTCGCCAAGTTGTTGCACCAAATAGCAATGGACTAGCTGCCATTAGCGAACATTTTGGCACAATTGTATTAAACCCCGATGGCAGTTTAAATCGCGCTAAGTTACGAGAAATTATTTTTGCCGATAACGCACAAAAAACCTGGCTTAATAATTTACTGCACCCACTTATTCGTGAAAAAACACTTAATGATTTAAGCACAGCTAACAGCGCTTATGTTGTACTTGTTGCCCCCCTATTATTTGAAAATGGCCTTGAGCAATATTGCGATCGCACGTTAATAATTGATGTGCCTGTAGAAATACAGATTTCACGCACTATCGCACGCGATAACATTGACCGCCAGCAAGCGCTCAGTATTATTGCCGCGCAAATGTCGCGCGAGGAGAAACTCCACCGCGCTGACGATGTGGTTGATAATAATCAACCGTTGGCTTTAGTCGCCATTGTGATACAACAATTGCATACGCAGTATTTAACACTGGCTGCGAAAAAATAAACTAAATACTTAGATAAACAAAAACTTTTCAGCTTTTTGTTGGCAAATTACCTTAAATCGACAAGACTAATGTTATACCATTCTTTTTTCTGATAAATTGCAGGCTATAAAAGGATCTAACCAAGGTGCGCAATGAATATTAATTCACCATTACTTAGAAAGTTTATTACGCTTGGTCGTATTGACGCTGAAACTGTTAAATTAAAGCAGCGCGAATATGCTTCAACAGCAGAGCTGATCGCTAAATGCAGCGGTATTGATGGTCATGAACTTGCCGAGCAATGCATTGATTTATTTCGAGTGCCATATTTTGATCTGCGTGATTTTAATGTAGAGCTGATCCCAAAAGAGTTAATTAAAGAAAAACTGATCAAAGAACATCACATTCTGCCGCTCGTTAAAAAAGGTCGTAAGCTTTATATTGCCGCCTCTGATCCGACTGATTACGGCGCCTTTGAGAATTTTGAATTTAGTACTGGGCTTTCTTGTGAAGTAGTGGTGGTTGATTATCGTCAGCTCGAAGCAAAAATTGAGCAACTACTTGATGCCTCAGGCAGCTTGCACTTAAGCGATGAAGAATTTAAAGAGTTTAGTGATCTAGATACCGAAGGCCCACGCGAGCAGCAAAACAACGGTGAAGATGAAAAAGACGATGCGCCAATTATTGTCTACATCAATAAAATTTTGATGGATGCGATAAAAAAAGGCGCCTCAGATTTACACTTTGAACCCTATGAGCATAAATACCGCGTACGTTTTCGTATTGATGGTATTTTGCATGAAATGGCCAGCCCGCCAAACAGCTTAGCTACGCGTTTATCGGCACG
Source organism: Pseudoalteromonas prydzensis (assembly GCF_011050055.1). GTDB lineage: Bacteria > Pseudomonadota > Gammaproteobacteria > Enterobacterales > Alteromonadaceae > Pseudoalteromonas > Pseudoalteromonas prydzensis_A. The sequence continues at coordinate 13,551 of NZ_DRGM01000034.1, forward strand.
TATAAAAGTAATGGCACGTTTAGATATCGCTGAAAAACGTAAACCACAAGATGGCCGTATCAAGTTAAAAATCACCGAACGCAAAAGCATTGATTTCCGGGTAAGTACCCTGCCGACCTTATGGGGCGAAAAAATCGTAATGCGTATCCTTGATTCATCAAGTGCAATGTTAGGCATCGATGTACTTGGTTATGAACCTGAGCAGAAAAAGCTCTACATGGATGCGCTGCAACAACCACAAGGCATGATCTTAGTTACCGGCCCTACGGGCTCTGGTAAAACGGTTTCACTTTACACGGGATTGAATATTCTTAACCAGCCGGAACGCAATATCAGTACCGCGGAAGATCCGGTTGAAATTAACTTAGAAGGGATCAAC
>NZ_DRGM01000035.1 GCF_011050055.1 Pseudoalteromonas prydzensis
AAAAACTAACACTCATAAAAATCACTGGTATATCGTTACTACTACTTACTAGCATCTTGAATATATTAAATATTTACAGTGAATATCAACTCGTATTTTCAACAGTTGGTTTTGTAGGTATATTTGTTGCACTTATTATTACTTTTTTTGGTAAAAATGAAAAAGTCGGTCAACCAAACACCTAAATAACATCTGAGCTTAGATTCACAGTACGTTACTTTTTGTATTTATGCAGTAACGACTGCGGTATATGACAGTAATCATCGGGGAAATTGGTTAAGCGGTCTTGGTGCTCAGGATCGCTTGCTACGTAATTTGTCAAAGGCAGTACTTCAACCACTATTTTGTCTGCATCATCACGAGTACTAATAAAGTCTTTCGCTATGTTTAGATGCGCTGGCTGCTTACTGTAAATGGCCGTACGGTATTTTGGCCCTACGTCATCGCCTTGCTTGTTAATACTGTAAGGGTCAATAATTTCAAAGAAATAGCTGATCAAGGTGTTCAACGCCACTTTATCGGTATCAAAAACCACCTGCACACATTCAGCATAACCATCATATTCACCCGCGGTATTGTTACTGGTGCCATTGGCACGCCCAGCTTCAGTGCTCACTACACCGGGTAAATGCTTGATAAACTCTTGAACGCCCCACAAGCAGCCGCCAGCAAAATAAACACTGTCTAAATTAAGATTATTATCGTGTTGTATATTCATCTATTGAGACCTCAATCACATCAAAGTAAGTTAAAAATGGGCCATTAATAGGCAATTTTACGAATTATTATCAAATGCAGTTTTTTCGAATTAATGTACAATAGCGCCCTATTCAGATAGTACGCTATAATTGCGTGTTCGCTCATGGGGCAATACTTAAAAACAATAGCTATCGCACAGTATACATAAAAGCGTGAAGAGATTTTAAAGTGATAAAAACAGTACAACTAGTCCTACCTGCTATTTTTTGCAGTTTATCAACTGCGGTACTCGCAGCAGATGCAATAAATAACACTGACAACATAGAACAAATAACAGTAAAAGTGTCAGCCACTGCAAATAATGAACCTGTTGGCACCTTTGCTGCGCCCATCTCAAATTTAGAATACGACCCGCGTGTTGATTTACAATCACGTAATATGGCCGAAGCACAAGCGGATGTGACTATTCGCGGTGGTATTTTTGAAAACACCGGCTTTCGGGTGGGCAGTGCAACGCTATTCGACCCACAGTCAGGCCATTACTTTGCTGAAATCCCAATTGCACCGCAGATGCTTGACACGGCAAACATTTTTACTGGCGTTGATAATGCCCTGTATGGTGTTAATAGCTCTGTTGGTACGGTGTCGTTTGGTTGGACGCCCATCAATACTGGCGGCAGTGTTTCATTAGGTACTGGTAATAACGACTTTAATTTACAAAGCATCAATGCTGGAGTCAGTGTGCCACTTGCAGGCCAGCCTGATTGGCAACTGGGCTTTCAAGGTGACTACGCTCACTCGCAAAGTGACGGCACCATTGATAATGGCGATCATGACTTTACCCGTGCGTCTGGGCGCGTGCAATTAACTGGCCCGCAATCGCAAACAGATTTATTTTATGGCTCGCAACAAAAGTTCTTTGGTTGGCCAAACTTGTACACGCCATTTGGGGTGAACGAAAGCGAAGATCTTGATACACAATTATTCATGCTTAACCATAAACAAGGCTATGCAAAAGCGAGTTCTGTTGAAGTATCGGCTTATTATCGTAAAAATAACGACCATTATATTTACTCTCGTGAAAACCCCAGTGCGTTTCAAGCTTTTCATGAAACAGAAGTTAAATCTCTGGCGCTTTCAGGGCGCCATAGTAACAGTGAATCGTTTGCAATAAATTACTCAGCGCAATACATGGCAGATTCAATTGAATCTACCACCCTTGAGAATAACTTTACCTCGCGCAATTATTATAAACTCAGTGTATTACCAGAATACAAAACAGCCATTGATACTAACCAATTACTGACCATTCGCTTAGGCGCCGCTTTTGATGATACCAATCGAGATGACTCGCAGTTCTCACTGCTTGGCGACTTAGCTTGGCATACCCTCAGTAATGATGGCACAGAGCGTACTGTGTACTTATCGTTTGCACAGGCAAGTCAAGTTGCTGGATACACAGCCATTGGTGGCAGTGAAGCGGGTGGATTATTTAGAAGTAACTATAATCTTGACCGCGAAACCACCCAGAACCTAGAACTGGGTTTATTGCTTGAACAGCAAACTTGGCGTTTAGATTCAGCCATTTTTTACCGCCAAGATGAAAACCTAACCGATTGGACTTACAGTTTCAACTCGACCTCTGCCCGTGCTGCTAACGCCGTTGATATCGACACCACTGGTATCGAGTTTTTAGCAACTAAGCATTTTGATGCTGTTGAACTTATAAGCAGTTACACTTATCTGCACAAGTCAGAAAGTTATGGCGCAGCAGATATAGATGCCAGTTTTTATGCATTAAACTTTCCTGATCATCGCGTCACGCTTGGCGTTGTTTGGCAACCCATGGATTTGCTTGAATTTAGAATTGACAATGAATGGCGTAAGCAACATGAGAATTCATTACGAAATGGCGATGATGAGGCGTTATTTACCCACTTAACATTGAAAATAACCCCGTCAGAGCTTGATAATCTATTTATCACCCTAGCGGCTGATAACTTATGGGCCGAATCATTTGAAGAGATCCCCGGTACACCTGGGCGCGGTGAGCAATACACTCTGAGTGCAACTTATAGCTGGTAAATAAAAAATATGTCTAAAAACCGCATTTTTTTAAGATGCGGTTTTTTTATGTCATGTGTTCAAGCTCGGTGATCAACTGCAATGCTTGTGCGTTACTGGTGCCACAAACATCGATTGTTGCACTAAAATCACTGCACACTTTCGGGCGGCTTTCATCACCAAATAATTTGCATAAGTTATTGTTATCTAATTGAATACAACGCTCTCCCGCTTTCTTGCCATGCGGCATTCCTGGGATCGGTGAGCTAATGCTTGGTGCAATACAACATGCGCCACAGCCAAGCCGACATGCCATTGCTGATATGTTCATAATCTGCCCCTTTTGTGATCTATTTCATCAATATGTTAATCGTGTAATGACTTGTTACATCTTCATACGCCTTGTAAACACTTTCTTCATTATAATGACAGCGTCACCTAATTATGAGGAAAGCCCTGTGGCTACTAAAAAACAAATCATTCTGCCTATTGCCGTGTTAGTCGCGGGTGTAGGTCTTGCGGTTGCGTTTTCAGCGATGAAACAACCGCCTGAAGAAAAACCAGCACAAGATACACGCCCACTGGTCTCTGTTAACCCAGTTCACCTTGATGCAATTACCCTAGACGTTAAATCGTATGGTGTTGTTAAAGCAAAAGATCACACTCCACTGGTTGCGCAAGTAAGTGGCCAAGTGGTGTTTGTATCTGAGCAATTTGTGCAAGGTGGTTTTGTTAAGCAAGGCGATATTCTAGCACGAATAGATCCAAATGATTATGAAGCGGCATTAATTGAAGCACAAGCAGGGCTTGCTCAAGCAAGTTCAGACTTAGAAATTGAACGTGCACAAGCACATGTAGCACAGGCTGAATGGGACCGTATAAAAGACGATTCAAACCAAGTGATCCCTTCACAACTCTATTTGCGCAAACCACAGTTAGCAGAAAAACTCGCCCGCTATCGCGCAGCGCAAGCTTCTGAAAAACGCGCCAAGCGTAATTTAGAGCGTACGTATATCAAAGCGCCTTATGATGCGATTATTTCTGAACGCGCAATTAGTTTAGGCAGTGTTGTTAACCCAGGTAGCCAGTTTGGCGCACTCAGTTCAACTTTGGTTGCTGAAATTCGCCTACCCGTGGCTGATAAAGAATTACAATACCTGACTAACAGTGGTATCGGCGCGAATGTAACACTCAGTGCAGACTATGCCGGTAAGCCAACCACGTGGCAGGCTAAGATTGTCCGTAGCGAAGGCGTTATTGACCAAAAAAGTCGTATGAGCTATTTAGTAGCACAAGTTGATACCCCCTATGCCAGTGAGCAACCATTGCGTTTTGGCTCTTATATCAATGCCACAATTGCTGGGCGTGAACTGGATAATGCGATTATCGTTCCTCATCACTTAGTGAAAAACGCTAAAATAGCGGTAATGAATGACGATTTAACGCTTTCGTTTAAGTCTCTCAATATCATCAGAGAGCAAAATGGCATGATCATCGCGTCACAAGGCTTAGATGATGGTGAGCAACTGATCACCTCGGCTTTAGATTTTCCAACCGAAGGCATGCAAGTCAAACTAAATGACGCTGATAAGCCTGTCGGTGCAACGCAACTTGCGCTGAAAGAGGAATAAGCCATGAGCATTCATAGCGAAAAAGGCTTAATTGCTTGGTTTGCCCGTAACCCTGTTGCAGCAAATCTATTGATGATTTTTATTTTAGTAGGCGGTATTTTAACAGCATTTTCTATTCGCAAGCAGATGTTCCCACAGTTTGAAAATAACTGGATCAGCGTACAAGCAGTCTACCCAGGTGCTGCCCCACAAGAAGTTGAAGAAGGCATCACCATTAAGGTCGAAGAAGCTCTCGAAGGCTTAGAAGGCATCAAACGGAAAATTACTTATTCAAATCGTGGCTTTTCTCAAGCCTGGATCGAAATCGAAGAAAAATACGATACTAAAGAAGTACTCGATGAAATAAAGATGCAAGTTGATGCGATCAACACCTTCCCTGCTGACATGGAGCGCCCAATTGTGCGCCATGATAAGTTTGAGCAAGAAGTGATGATCCTCGCCCTTTACGGCGACATGAGCAATTATCAGCTCAAAGAGCTTGGCAATAATATTAAAGATGAACTACAAGCACTGCCGCAAATCAACCTCGTTGAATTTAATGGCGGCCTTGATTACGAAATTAGCATTGAAGTCAGCCCAGATAAGCTACGCGAGTACGGTTTAAACTTTAGAGATATTGCCAGTACCGTGCGTGCTTTTTCAGCCAATATGTCGGCAGGGCAAATTCGCTCTGAAAACGGCTATATTTCGATGCGGGTTGAAAAACAAGCCTATCGCGGTAATGAGTTTGAAAAACTGCCACTGATTTTATTGCCTGATGGCGCGCAAGTGTATTTAGGTGATGTAGCAACCATCAACGATGGCTTTGCAGAAGGCCTGCAATACTCAAAATATAATGGTAAAAACTCCCTGTCATTTGAAGTAAACGCCTCAAAAGATCAAGACATCACCAAAGTAGCCAAAGTGCTAAAACAATACTTAGCGGATAAAGCAGGCCAGCTTCCAGCGGGTGTTAAGCTCACGCCCATTGTTGACTTAACTTATTACCTTGAAGGTCGTTTAGACATGATGATCGACAACATGGTATGGGGCGGTCTGCTAGTTATGGTGGTGCTTGCGCTATTTTTACCACTGCGCTTAGCGTTTTGGGTGATGATGGGCTTGCCTGTGTCATTCCTTGGCGCCTTTTTAATGATGCCAATGGGCTTTTTAGATGTCACCATCAACTTAGCGTCACTGTTTGCCTTTATACTCGTGCTCGGTATTGTGGTCGATGACGCCATCGTCGTGGGTGAATCGGCCAGTGCTGAAATTGAAAAACATGGCCACTCGCTGGATAACGTAGTGCGTGGTGTGAAACGCGTTGCGATGCCTGCAACCTTTGGCGTACTAACCACCATTGCTGCATTTTTACCACAAACTTTAGCAAGTGGCCCTGGTGCTGCGTTTTCCAAAGCCATTGGCGGCGTAATTATTCTGTGTTTGATTTTCTCACTGATTGAATCAAAGCTTATTTTACCCGCCCATCTAGCAGCGATGAAACACCGTGAGCCTAATCCTAAAAACCCGTTGCATCGCCTTCGTAAAGTCATGGATAGTGGTTTAAAGCGCTTTGTTGATAACTACTACACGCCATTTATTGGTCATTGTATTCACTATCGTTATACCGTCATTATTGGCTTTATTTGTGTATTAATTGTCAGTGGCGGTATGTTTGCCGGTGGTTTAGTGAAATTTGTCGCGAATCCTAAAATTCCTCATGACTTTCCACGTATTTCGGTTGAAATGAACTTAGCCTCATCTGAGCAAGCCACCTTAGAAACCGCGCAAAAAATAGAGCAAGTCATTATCAATGTTGATAAACAACTGAAAGAGCAATATGGCACAGCCATGGTACGTGACCTGTCAGTTAGTTTACGTGGCCGTACAGATGCCAGCATTATGGCGGTATTAATTGATCCTGAGTTACGCCCTATTGATACCTTTGCATTGAGCGCCCTTTGGCGTGAACAAATGCCTCCTTTACCGGGCGTGAAAACACTAACGATTCAAGACAGTATTATGAATGGTGGTCGAGACGACGGTGATGTGAGCTTCCGCCTTGAAGGTAAAGATGCCAAACAGCTAAAAGAAGTAGCGGCAAAACTTAAAGAAAAACTCAACACCATGGAAGGTGTGGGTGATGTCAATGACTCAATGCAAAGTGCTACTGATGAAGTGCAGCTTGACTTAAAACCACTGGCGTACAGCATGGGACTCACTCTTGCTGATGTCGCCTCACAAGTTAGCTTTAGTTATTATGGCATTGAAGCACAGCGTATTTTACGTGACGGCGAAGAAGTAAAAGTCATGGTCCGCTATCCTGAAGAAGCACGTAATTCAATCAGCGATATCGGCAATGCGCGGATCATTACACCAACGGGTGCAGAAGTTCCTTTGGCTGAAATTGCTGATGTAAAACTGGTTGATGGTGTAAATCGCATTCGCCGTGAAAACTCAAAACGCACCGTTAACGTATGGGCTGCGGTTGATACCGACCAAGTTGAACCGTTTGCAATTGCCAAAGAAATTCGTGATGAATACTTACCAGCCCTATTGAAAAGCTACCCTGGTGTACAAAGTAATGTTGCTGGGCGTATTCAAGAAGAAATGGATAGCGTTGCAGAGCAAGTGCGTGATTTTGCACTATCAATGATGATTATCTTCGCGTTATTAGCGATACCACTGCGCTCATACTCACAGCCGTTAATCATTATGTCGGTGATCCCATTTGGAGTAATTGGCGCCATGTTTGGTCACATGATTTTAGGCATGACCATGAGCGGTTTATCTATCTTCGGGATCATTGCTGTAGCCGGTGTGGTTGTGAACGATTCATTAGTAATGGTGGACTTTGTTAATAAAGCCCGCGCTGAAGGTGTTGCCATTAAAGACGCGGTAATGCAGGCTGGTGCACGCCGCTTTAGAGCGATAATGCTCACTTCAATCACCACCTTTATTGGCGTGTTACCAATTATTATGGAAACCAGCTTACAAGCTAAAATTGTCATCCCCATGGCGGTATCGCTCGCTTTTGGTGTGTTATTTGCCACGGTGATCACGCTGATCCTGATCCCATGTCAATATGTCGCACTAGAAGATACCAAACGATTAATTCGTAAATGGCGCGGTAAAGAAGCGCTGGTAGATGGAACTCCGGCTAGCGACAAGGTGGACAGTAAAGTAAGCCACTCACCTTTATAAAATTTGATATCCCAACCAACTAGCCCGAGCTGTATACAGTTCGGGCTTTTTATTTGAAGCAAAAACTTTAAAGGCGTTATTTTTAAACGAAATTGCGGAGCATATAAATAAAAGTGACCCTACAGAATAATAGTAAACTCCCCTTGATGCTCAATTACCACGTTGTAGCACAGAATATGTTTAATAATTAGTCATCAAGTACACTGTGTTCAAGTACGCCTTTATCAATTAGTTGGCTGATTATCGTGCGTGCTTTTTCACGACACGCATCACGTAATAGTCTAACTGCAGGAGTAATTGATTGACGACTTGGGCAAATGAGCCAGAGTTCGCCACAGGTATGTTGATAGCCCGGCATCAGGGTAACGACTCGATCATTTAGTAGGTCATCGGCTATATCTAATGCTGATTTTACGGCAAGCCCTTTGCCGGCAACACACCAACGCCGTACTAAGTCACCATCATTAGAGGCGCGCTTGCCCTGCATTTTGACTTTGTATTTGTTTTGCCCGTCGGTGAATTCCCACACATTATTGATAATATCTTGCAGTTGATAAAATAACCCTTGATGCTGGGTTAAATCATCTGGGTGCTGAGGATCACCATATTGCTGCACGTATTCTTTGGTGGCGCACAATAAGCGGGGCACGTTACAAATTTTAAATCCATAAACATTGGCATCATTTGGCGAGCCATAACGCAGTGCTATATCCACCGAATCTCGGTAAAAATCTACGTTACTGTCACTAATATGCGTGCGTAGACTCACCTTAGGGTAACTATCCATAATTTCATCAATCCAAGGGATCACTAAATTACGGCCAAGATCAGAAGATAATGCCACCCTTAGCTCGCCTTCAATCTCATCGTGTTCGCCTTTAAGGTTTTGCCGAGCTTGCTCAAGTATCGTTATTGCTTGCTCGCACTGTGGAATGTAGCGTTCACCTGCTGCTGAAAGCCTTAAATGCCGCGTAGTGCGCACAAATAGGTCAACTCCTAATATCGCTTCCACTCGTTTGATAGCGGCGCTGGCGGTTGCTGTACGCATATCAAGTTTTGCCGCCGCAAGGGTAATACTTTTAAATTCAGCGACTTTCAGTATGAGTTTTAAATCGTCAATCTGCATATTATCTAAATATATTTGATAATGATTCAATAATTATGCTGTTTATCAAAAGTAATGCAAGCGCTATCATCTGCTTCATTCAACGGCTTTGATTAAATAAAGCTATTCGCTACAGGAACCTATTATGACACACCCGATTATTACTGACTTAGAAGCGCGTTACACAACCAAAAAATATGATGCAACTAAACGCGTATCGGCAGATGATTTAGCTGTTATCTATCAAGCTATGCGCTTATCTCCATCATCAATTAACTCACAGCCGTGGAAATTCATTGTTATTGAGTCTGAGCAAGCAAAGCAACGTATGCATGATACTTTTGCTAACAAGTTTCAATTTAATCAACCTCATATTAAAACTGCCTCACACATTATTTTATTTGCATACAACCCAAAATACAGCCGCGAAGATTATGCAAAAGTGATTGATGCAGATATAGCAAATGGCCGCACGCCGGCAGAAAATCGCGAGCAAGCGTTTGGCGCATATGCATTCGTTGATTTAAATACCGATGAATCTGGTAACAACGGCACCTGGAGCAAAGCACAAACCTACCTTGCACTTGGTAATACTATGCACGCCGTTGCACGTTTAGGTATTGATTCAACCCCAATGGAAGGCGTTGATAGCGAGCTAATTGGTGAGCTTTTTGCCGATGAGTTAGGTGGTTATGTTTGTGAAGTAGCACTTGTCATCGGTTATCACGAAACACAAACCGACTATAACGCAAAACTGCCAAAATCACGGTTAAGCCAAGAGCAAGTCATTGAAGTGATTTAAATAATATTGTTGGCTTAAATTGGCTCACAAAATTTAACTATCCGTATAAAGAGAAAAGCGAACAAGTAGCAACTTGTTCGCTTTTAATTATGCTGTTCAGTGCTCTATTAAAAAAGGCCTGCGTTTAACCATAAATGCAGCATGATACTTGCGCCATAGCCAAGCGCAATAACTGGCGTCCACTTTAAATGGCCAAAGAAAGTATAATAACCGCGGGCTTGCCCCATTAATGCTACACCGGCAGCAGAGCCAATTGACAATAAACTACCGCCGACCCCCGCTGTTAAGGTGATTAATAACCATTGCCCGTGTGACATATCCGGCTGCATAGACAGCACTGCAAACATCACGGGGATGTTATCGATAACCGCCGAAATAACCCCTAAGAATATATTGGCCGTTGTCGCCGACCAACTGCCGTAAAGCATCTCAGACATCAAGTTTAAATAACCTAAAAAGCCAAGTCCGCCTACACACATTACAATGCCGTAGAAAAATAATAAGGTATCCCACTCG
>NZ_DRGM01000036.1 GCF_011050055.1 Pseudoalteromonas prydzensis
GCTTAAGATCGCGATCCGCCGTTGAATCGCGATCTTAAGCATGTATTGCTTGCAGATGAAACAATATGTATTGGTAGACCGGCTGCCACTGAAAGTTACTTAGACATTCCGCGTATTATCGCGGCAGCTGAAGTGACTGATGCCGTTGCTATTCACCCAGGTTATGGTTTCCTTGCCGAAAACGCTGATTTTGCTGATCAAGTTGAACAAAGTGGTTTTGTGTTTATTGGTCCGCGCGGCGATACGATCCGCCTAATGGGCGATAAAGTATCTGCAATCGAAGCTATGCGTAAAGCGGGTGTGCCATGCGTACCAGGTTCAGACGATCCGGTATCAGACGATAAAGACCGCAACATGCAAATCGCTAAGCGCATCGGATATCCGGTGATCATCAAAGCTGCCGGTGGTGGTGGTGGTCGCGGTATGCGTGTGGTTCGTAGCGAAGCCGAATTAATTGATTCAATTGCATTAACGCAACAAGAAGCTAAACAATTCTTTGGTAATAGCATGGTTTACATGGAAAAATTCCTTGAAAATCCACGCCATATCGAAGTTCAAGTACTGGCTGACGGCCAAGGTAATGCCGTTCACTTAGGTGAACGCGATTGCTCTATGCAACGTCGTCATCAAAAAGTAGTTGAAGAAGCGCCAGCACCAGGTATTACTGCAGAAGTGCGTAAGTTTATCGGTGAGCGTTGTACCCGTGCATGTATCGAAATCGGTTATCGTGGTGCAGGTACGTTTGAGTTCTTATATGAAAATGGTGAGTTCTATTTCATTGAAATGAACACCCGTATTCAGGTTGAGCACCCAGTAACAGAAATGGTCACTGGTGTTGATTTGATCAAAGAGCAGCTAAAAATTGCAGCGGGTCAACCGCTATCATTCACGCAAGACGATGTAGTTATTCGTGGTCATGCGATTGAGTGTCGTATTAATGCTGAAGACCCTGAAACGTTTATCCCGTCACCGGGTAAAATTACCCGTTTCCACCCAGCGGGTGGTTTAGGTATTCGTTGGGACAGCCATATTTATGCTGACTACACAGTACCACCACATTACGATTCAATGATTGGGAAATTGATCACTTACGGTGAAAACCGTGATGTAGCAATTGCTCGTGCACGTAACGCATTGAATGAACTTGTGATTGACGGTATCAAAACTAATACTCCACTGCATAAGCGCATCTTAGCGGATGAGAACTTCCAAAATGGTGGCACTAATATCCACTATCTTGAAAGAAAATTAGGCTTATAAAGCTAAATTAAAAAAAAACCGGCAACTTTGCCGGTTTTTTTGTGTCTATAAGTGTCGATTCTCGCCTTAGCAAAATAATCTGGTATGATTAACAAGTTATCGTTTTTAATACTATCCATGAGGTAAGAATGACGCACAGTGTTGGTTTTCAACTCGCTGATGAAGCTGCAACGGTTAAAATGGGCAACCAACTTGCGGGATTAATGGAGCAAGGTGCAGTTATTTATTTACATGGTGATTTAGGAGCAGGTAAAACCACTTTAACCCGTGGTGTGATCCAAGGCTTTGGTCATCAAGGTAAGGTTAAGAGTCCAACTTATACGCTGGTGGAACCTTATGAATTGGCAACGGCCAATGTTTATCATTTTGATTTATATCGTTTAGGCGATCCTGAAGAATTAGAATACATGGGTATTCGTGATTATTTTTCGCCGACTGCAATTTGTGTGGTGGAATGGCCTGAAAAAGGCGGCGAGTTTATCCCCACACCCGATTTAGACATTACTTTACGTTATGTCGGCGATGCACGAGCAATTGAAATTAAAAGTATTAGCCCGCGTGGCGATAGTATTGTGAATAAACTCAAATAATATTGAATAACAACAAATAAAGGGTGTAATGATACCGATGAGTCGAGCTGTCATAAAGTGGGTGTGCGGTTTTTTGCTGTTAGCAATCAGCGCTAGCCTCTATGCGCAAAATACTATCAACAGTGTACGGGTTTGGCCATCGCCAGACAGTACTCGCGTAGTATTCGACTTAACGGATAAGCCCGACTTCAGTTATTTTATGCTGAAAAATCCACTGCGTTTAGTGGTTGATTTAGAAAATACAGAGCAAATAAAAGATTTGCCTGCGATTCCAAATAAACATCAGATTGTCAGTAAGTTACGTTACTCAAAAGCAAAAAATAGCAAAGGCGTAAGGTTTGTATTTGAACTCACAGGGCCGGTCAAACCCGTGATATTTGCCTTAGCACCTACCGGACCTTATAAAAACCGTTTAGTTGTCGATTTATATGATAAAAATCAAGCTGAGCCAGCAGCTGCCAGTAGCAATGCTGCGGTTAAAAAGCGTGAGCTTAATCAGCAACGCGATATTGTAATTGCCATTGATGCAGGTCATGGCGGTGAAGATCCCGGCTCAATTGGCCCCTCTGGTACTTATGAAAAAGATATCACACTACAAATTGCCAAGCGCTTAGAACGGATGATTGATGCCGAGCGCGGGATGATTTCGCGGATGGTGCGCAGCGGCGATTATTTTGTCAAACTCAATACCAGAACGAGCCGAGCAAGACAAAAAAAGGCTGATTTCTTGGTTTCAATTCATGCTGATGCGTTTACCAGCCCGCAGCCCAATGGCGCTTCTGTTTGGGTATTATCACTTCGTCGTGCAAATTCAGAAATCGGTAAATGGATAGAAGATAAAGAAAAACACTCTGAGCTACTCGGTGGCGCCGCTGGGGTTATTAAAGATACTGCCAGTGAAAAATATTTAGCGCAAGCGCTGCTGGATATGTCCATGGATCATTCTATGAAAACTGGTTTTAGCGTTGCTGAAGGTATGGTACAAGAGCTTAAAAAGGTCGCTAAATTACATAAGAAAGAGCCGCAAGCGGCGAGCCTTGCGGTATTGAAATCACCCGATATTCCATCAATCTTGGTCGAAACTGGGTTTATTTCTAATCCGCGCGAAGAGCGTTTATTAAAAAACGCCAATCACCAAGAGCGTTTAGCAAAAGCGATATTTACCTCAATTAAAAGTTATTATTTGAAAAATCCACCGGATGATTCACTCTTTGCATCATTAAAAGAGCAATACCCGACCAAGCATAAAGTGCGCCCTGGGGAGTCGCTAAGTTTGTTAGCCAGTCGCTACGGAGTGTCGGTAAATCAGCTGAAACAAGTTAATCAATTAAAATCTAATACCTTGTTTATTGGTCAAGAATTAGATATTCCGCAAAGCTAATTCGTAGCAACATACGTATTTAATCGGGTTATAAAAATATGAGTATTGAAATATTACCCGCGCGGTTAGCCAATCAAATAGCCGCCGGTGAAGTGGTAGAACGCCCAGCTTCAGTGGTTAAAGAGTTAGTCGAAAATAGCTTAGATGCTGGCGCTACCCGTATTCAAATTGATATTGAGCGCGGCGGTCATAAGCTTATTCGCATTCGCGATAATGGCTCAGGCATTGCTAAAGATGAGCTCACGTTGGCGCTTTCTCGCCATGCTACCAGTAAATTAAAGTCCCTCGATGATTTAGAGAATATTTGTTCGTTGGGCTTTCGCGGCGAAGCACTCGCATCAATTAGTTCGGTATCACGCTTAACGTTAAGCTCAAAAACGCAGCAGCAAGAAGCCGCATGGCAAGCGTTTGCAGAAGGCCGCGATATGGCGGTGCAAGTTAAACCTACAGCGCACCCAGATGGCACCACCATTGAAGTGAAAGACTTATTTTTTAATACCCCCGCTAGGCGCAAATTTTTACGTACTGAAAAAACTGAATTTACCCATATTGATGAATTGATCAAGCGCATAGCGCTGAGTCGTTTTGATGTGTCGATCACCCTCACTCATAACCATAAAGTGGTGCGCCAGTATCGTGCTAAAACCGACCCAGCACAGGCTATTGCTCGAGTCGCTCAGGTTGCAGGTAAAGCCTTTGCTGAGCAGGGATTGTATATTGAGTCAGGCGAGCCTGGTTTGCAATTACATGGCTGGGTGTTACCGGTCGGATCGAGTAATACCACGCAATATACCTATGTAAATAACCGCATGATGCGCGATAAGCTGATTTTACATGCCATTCGCCAAGCGTTTGAAGAAGTAGCAGGCCAAGAAGAACTACCGGGCTTTGTTATTTATATCGACATTGATCCGCGCCAAGTTGATGTAAACGTGCATCCTGCGAAACACGAAGTGCGTTTTCATCAAGGTCGCTTAGTACATGACTTTATTTTGCAAGCCATTAAACAGGTCGTAGTACCACTGCAAGATGAGTTTGCCGTTGTTGATCATCAGCCAAGTTCACAACACGCGGCTTCAGAATACCCTAACACTACAGCGTCACAACAGCACTCTAATAAGGCTGCTGGCGAGTTGTTTGATTACCCGAAGTCAAATCTGCAACCAATTGAGCATAGCCACAGTGCTGCTCAGTCGCCTGCCTCGCGAGGGAGCGGCGGGTATTCAGGCTCAAGCGGCAAAGCAAATCAAGCTAGTCGCGCCAATCATCATGATGTCAGCGCCTTCTATCAAGGTGTTAATGAGCAACATGCCAGCCACTTTGACCAGCCACTTGCCACTGCCGCCGAATTAGCGGTGTTTGAGCAGCGTCAAACAGGGCAGCCGTTGTTGCTGCAAAGTGATGGCGGTTGTGTGTTTAGTCACCAACAGCAATTGTATTGCTCACATTTTAAATATTTATTAGTGGATGATTGGCTTGAACGAATTACTGAGCAAGGCAACTTAGAAGGTAAAGCTTTACTGTTACCGGTACGCGTCAATATTAGTAAAGAAGATAGCGTGCGTTTAACTCAGCAGCAATCGTGGTTTACCTTATTGGGCTTTGAATTACTGATTGAAAAGCAATTTGTGATGGTTAAAAAACTGCCGCAGAGTTTATATCTGCTTGATGTGAGCCAAGCAATAGATGCCTTATTAAAAGCAACACACGCTGAGCTTGACAGTGTTGAAGATTGGTTGCACTGGCAGCGCGGGCAAATACCGCCACGTTTTTATGCCAGCCAAGCATTTGCTGAGGATGTCGCGCGGATGCAAAATAATCCGCAAACAATTCAGCGTTTAACTGCAAAAGCGGTTAAAATAGATTTAAGTTATTTTTTAGCACAACTAGATTAAGGTCTTTGAGTTGAGTAATTTACCGGTCATTTTTTTAATGGGCCCAACTGCTGCAGGGAAAACTGCATTAGCTATTGATTTATGTCAGCATTTAAAAACTGAAATAATCAGCGTCGATTCAGCCTTAGTGTACAAAGATATGAACATAGGTACGGCAAAACCGGACGCAGCAGAACTGGCGCTTGCGCCACATCACTTAATTGATCTAATTGATCCCAGTGAAAGTTACTCTGTTGCTGATTTTCGTCGTGATGCGATTGAAAAGATTGACCAATTTCACCAACAAGGTAAAGTGCCTGTATTAGTTGGTGGTACAATGATGTACTTTAAAGCATTAATCGATGGCTTATCGCCATTACCAGAAGCATGCCCAATAGTGAGGGCGGAGCTTGAGCAGCAAGCTCAGTTGTATGGTTGGCCGGCACTTTATCAAGAGCTTGCAGTAATTGATCCGCAAGCGGCAGAAAAAATGAGCGAAAATGACTCGCAACGTATCAATCGCGCGTTAGAAGTCTATCGCTTAACGGGTAAAACGATGACTGAGCTGCAAAAAAGTAAGCAGCCAAGTTTACCTTATACGTTCCATCAATTTGCTATTGCACCGGATGATCGTGCCGATTTGCATGAACGTATAGCACAAAGATTTAAAATAATGCTTGAGCAGGGGTTTGAAAATGAAGTTTCATCCCTATATCAACGTAAGGATTTACACCCAAACTTACCTTCTATTCGTTGCGTGGGTTATAGACAAATGTGGGATTACATTGCTGGCGAAACTGATTACGATGAAATGGTGTTTCGCGGTATTGCAGCAACACGACAGCTTGCTAAACGTCAATTGACGTGGTTAAGAGGTTGGCCCGATGTAACGTGGTTAACAACGGGTGATGAAGAAAACTTGCAACGTGTTGTAAGTTCGCTAAGCTAGTAGTAGTTGAATGTTTTTTAGCTTTGTTAAATAAGTTCAGCCACTTAATTATAATAACACCTAGAACGAAGGAAAATAACATGGCAAAAGGCCAATCGTTACAAGACCCATTTTTGAATGCGCTACGTCGTGAGCGTATTCCAGTATCAATCTTTTTGGTTAATGGCATCAAACTACAAGGTAAGATCCAGTCATTTGACCAATTTGTTATTTTACTCGAAAACACCGTGAATCAAATGGTGTATAAACATGCGATTTCTACTGTAGTTCCTGCTCGTGCTGTTAACTTCCAAGGTATTCAAGGAAGTGAAGACGGTGAAGAGCCAGAAGCTGGAAATTTTTAAATTAGGAGCATAATGTTTGTTTGACCGTTATGAAGCCGGCGAACAGGCAGTCTTAGTTCATATCGACTTTCCAAAAGAAGGGGATCGTGAAGATCTTCATGAATTAGAAATGTTGGTATCTTCTGCTGGTGTTAGCAGTTTGGCGGTTGTGCAAGGCAGCCGTCAAGCACCACATCCGAAACTATTCGTCGGTACCGGAAAGGCTGAAGAGATCGCTGAGATTGTCAAAATCCACAACGCAGATGTCGTCATTTTTAATCATCAACTCAGACCGTCACAAGAACGCAATTTAGAGCGCGTTTGCCAATGCCGAGTGCTTGATAGAACGACGCTTATTCTTGATATTTTTGCGCAGCGTGCACGTACCCATGAGGGTAAGTTGCAGGTTGAGCTTGCGCAACTGCGTCATATGTCAACTCGCTTGATCCGCGGGTGGACGCACCTTGAGCGGCAAAAAGGCGGGATTGGTCTACGCGGGCCTGGTGAAACACAGCTAGAAACAGATAGACGCTTGCTGCGAGTGCGTATTCAAAGTATTCGTGCCCGCTTAGAGAAGGTGGCAGTGCAACGTGAACAAGGTCGCCGTGCTCGTAACCGTAATGAAATTCCTACGGTGTCGTTGGTAGGCTATACTAATGCGGGTAAATCGACGTTGTTTAATCGCATCACTAACTCTAATGTTTATGCGGCTGATCAGTTATTTGCGACCCTTGATCCGACTTTACGTAAACTTGAAATTGAAGATGTTGGCGCGATTATTTTAGCGGATACCGTAGGCTTTATCCGTCACTTGCCCCATGATTTAGTTGCCGCATTTAAAGCAACCCTGACAGAGACTCGAGAAGCTGATTTACAACTTCATGTGGTGGATGTCGCGGATCATCGTCGCAAAGAGAATATAGAACAAGTACAATCGGTTCTTAAAGAAATTGAAGCGGATGAAGTGCCGCAATTGTTGGTATACAACAAAATTGATGCCCTTGAAGATATTGAACCGCGTATTGACCGTGATGATGAAGGCACGCCAATTCGAGTTTGGCTGTCGGCTCACAGTGGTGCCGGGTGCGAATTATTATCACAGGCTATCAGTGAGTTGTTAGCAAAGAAAATGTTTGTACATACGCTTAGATTAGCACCACAGTTTGGCCGTTTACGTGCCGCGTTGTTTAATTTAAATGCAGTACATCAAGAAGATTTTGATGAACAGGGTCAATGGTTGTTAGCTACTCGACTGCCTATGGTAGAATGGAACCGTTTAAGAAAAGAGTTTGGTCCTGAAATCGACGCTTTTATTTCGTAATTCGAAAAAACTACCGCACAATGTCATTTTTAGTATGAGAACAGCGGTATTTTTGTTAGATTTAACGTAATTACCTAAATTATTTAGATAACAATGGAGTATAGCTATGGCCTGGAATGAACCGGGTAATAATGGCAATGACAAAGATCCGTGGAACAAAAAAGGCGGACGTGATCAAGGCCCACCTGATTTAGACGAGGTGTTTCGCAAGTTCAGCGGTAAGTTTGGCGGCTTATTTGGCGGTAATAAATCCGGCAAAAGTGGCGGCGGACTTGGTGGAGCTGGTCTTTCATTTGTGCTAATTATTGCTGCAATTGTATGGGCATTGAGCGGTATTTATACCGTCAAAGAAGCTGAACGCGGCATCGTATTACATTTTGGTCAGTTTGACCGCATCGCAGATCCAGGTTTGCGTTGGAAAATGACGTTTATTGAAACGGTAATTCCAGTTGATATTGAAGCAGTTCGTTCATTATCGACGTCTGGTTTTATGCTGACTGAAGACGAAAACGTAGTGAGCGTTGAGTTCCAAGTGCAGTACCGTGTTATTGACCCATTCTTGTACAAGTTTAGTGTCACTAATGCTGACTCTAGCTTAGAAGAAGCATTAGAAAGTGCACTACGTTATGTTGTTGGCCATTCAAAAATGGACCAAGTATTAACTAACGGCCGTGAGGTTGTGCGCCAAAATACGTGGGATGAACTGAATAAAATCGTTGAACCGTACAATTTAGGTTTAATCGTTACTGACGTTAACTTTAAAGATTCACGCCCTCCGGCTGAAGTTAAAGATGCGTTTGATGATGCCATTGCTGCGCAAGAAGATGAGCAACGGTTTATTCGTGAAGCTGAAGCCTATGCCCGTGAAATTGAACCGCGTGCTCGTGGTCAAGTAACTCGTATGACACAAGAGGCGGAAGGTTACGGTGAACGTATTATTTTAGAAGCGCAAGGTGAAGTGGCTCGTTTTGAAAAGCTATTACCTGAATATCAAGCGGCTAAAAAAGTAACCCGTGAGCGTTTATATATTGATGCGATGGAAGAAGTGCTCGGTAATAGCTCAAAAGTGTTAGTCGATGTTAAAGGCGGTAATAACATGATGTATTTACCACTTGATAAAATCATGGACAAGCAAGGTACAGCAACCCGTGTTGCATTACCTAGCTCAAGTGATATTAACGACTTACGCAATAAAGTTAATACATCGCGCAATAGCACTGTGAACTCAGGTTCAGACCGCTTTGGCGCTGATCGCTTTAACGACGGGAGATAAGCGCAATGAAAAACTTTAGTTTAGTTCTATTATTAGCGGCCGTTGTGTTGTCGTTTTCGTCAGTATTTGTAGTACCTGAAGGGCAAAAAGCAATTGTAATGCTATTCAGTAAAGTACAAAAAGACAGCGATGATCAAGCCATTGTGTACAGCCCAGGCTTACAATTCAAAGTGCCGTTCTTTAGCCAAGTACGTCGTATTGATGCCCGTATTCAAACGTTAGATGGTACGCCAGATCGTTTTGTTACTAGCGAGAAAAAAGACTTAATTGTTGATTCATACGTTAAATGGCGTGTAAATGATTTTAGCGCGTTTTACTTACGTGCTCGTGGTGATAAGCAATACGCTGAAGCACTACTTAAGCAAAAAGTAAACAATGGCCTACGTACTAACTTTGGTTCGCGTACTATCCGTGAGATTGTCTCAGGTGAGCGTAGTGAGCTAATGGAAGAAGCGTTAGTGCAAGCGTCTGAAAGTGCTCAAGAGCTTGGTATTGAAGTACTTGATGTGCGTGTTAAGCAAATCAATTTACCATCAGAGGTGAGTAGCTCAATTTACCAGCGTATGCGTGCAGAGCGAACTGCTGTTGCTAAAGAGCACCGCTCTGAAGGTCAAGAAAAAGCCGAAACAATCCGTGCTGAAATTGACCGTCGTGTCACGGTAATGCTGGCTGATGCTGAGCGTAATGCGCGTACTGTTCGCGGTGAAGGCGATGCACAAGCGGCAGCCATTTATGCTGATGCTTATAATAAAGATGCTGAATTTTTCGGTTTTGTACGTTCATTAGAGGCGTATAAAAAGACCTTTAAAGATAAGCAAGACGTAATGGTGTTATCACCAGACAGTGACTTCTTTAGATATATGAAAGGTGCTGCTGTACAGTAATCGTTTCCTACATCTAACACAAATCCAAACCCTGTGTATGCAGGGTTTTTCTTTTAGTAAGACAGATTATTGTGAATAACTTAAAGTTATTCAACCAGTTAATTTTTATTGTAATGGTCGTTAAATGATCAAGCAGAAAAAATAACCTAAACGGGGTGATCTTTGCCCTTATTTTCTGGTAAAATCTCGTCCTAATTTTTTCTAAGTGAATTTACAATGGGTAAAAACGTTGTTGTATTAGGCACCCAATGGGGTGACGAAGGTAAGGGTAAGGTAGTTGACCTCCTTACAGACAAAGCATCTTTAGTAGTTCGTTACCAAGGTGGCCACAACGCAGGTCATACTTTAGTTATCGGCGG
Organism: Pseudoalteromonas prydzensis; assembly: GCF_011050055.1. Classification (GTDB taxonomy): domain Bacteria; phylum Pseudomonadota; class Gammaproteobacteria; order Enterobacterales; family Alteromonadaceae; genus Pseudoalteromonas; species Pseudoalteromonas prydzensis_A. The sequence goes on from NZ_DRGM01000036.1 coordinate 10,215, forward strand.
TGAAAAGACGGTTTTACACCTTATTCCATCGGGTGTATTACGTGACAATGTTAAGTGTGTGATTGGTAATGGTGTTGTAGTTTCACCAGAAGCGCTAATGAAAGAGATTGGCATGCTAGAAGAACGTGGCGTACCAGTACGTGAGCGTTTATTAATAAGCGAAGCATGTCCGCTAATTTTGCCTTTCCACATCGCATTAGATGTAGCCCGTGAAAAAGCACGCGGTAATAAAGCGATTGGTACTACGGGTCGTGGTATTGGTCCAGCGTATGAAGATAAAGTTGCTCGTCGCGGTTTACGTATTGGTGATTTATTCAATCCTGAGCTATTCGCTGCAAAACTTAAAGAAGTATTGGAATATCATAACTTCACATTAGTTAACTACTACAAAGTAGATGCGGTTGATTTCCAACAGACCTTTGATGATGCTATGGCTGTTGCCGATATCCTTAAAGCAATGGTTGTTGATGTTACTGAATTACTTGATCAAACTCGTCTTGCTGGCGACAACATCTTGTTTGAAGGTGCACAAGGGACATTGCTTGATATCGACCACGGTACTTACCCGTATGTAACTTCTTCAAACACTACTGCTGGTGGTGTTGCGACAGGTGCTGGTTTTGGTCCATTAAACCTTGATTATGTACTCGGTATTATCAAAGCTTACACGACCCGTGTTGGTTCTGGTCCTTTCCCTACCGAGCTTTACGATGGCCTTGAAAAACAAGACCCAGTAGGTAAGCACTTAGGTACTGTAGGCCATGAGTTTGGTGCTACAACTGGTCGCCTGCGTCGTACCGGTTGGTTAGATGCTGTGGCAATGCGCCGTGCAGTGCAAATTAACTCAATCTCTGGTTTCTGCTTAACTAAACTAGACGTTTTAGATGGTTTAGAAACGCTTAAGATCTGTATTGGTTATCAACTTGAAGATGGCACTGTTACTAACGTAACACCACTTGCCGCTGAAGGTTACGAGAAAGTAACCCCAGTGTATGAAGAAATGCCAGGTTGGTCTGAAAACACAGTAGGTGCTACTTCTGTTGAACAGTTACCACAAGCTGCTTTAGATTATATTAAGCGTATTGAAGAAATCACCGGTGTGCCTGTTGATATTATTTCTACCGGTCCTGATCGTGTAGAAACTATGGTATTACGCAACCCGTTTGCATAATCACTAATAGCACTAAAAAAGCTGCCTAGTGCAGCTTTTTTTGTGGCTGTTTTTCAGCTTTATCACAAATAAGCGCGGATAAATTTCATTCTGGAACGATCTTTGTATAAACTTTAGCAAGATGGTTTTTAATTAAAGTGACCTAAATGCGTTTGTTAACTTGTTTATCATTAGTACCGCTCTCTATGCTATTGGCAAGCTACGCTAAAGCAGAGGAGCCGCTTGCAGCAGTGCCTTTGTACACTGAGACAGAGCTGTTAGCACTGATCAATAAAAATACCCATTTAGCCCGTGTAAAGGCAGATGATTGCCAGTTAGTGCAAGATATCGAAGCGCGAGCCAATAAAATGGCACTGCCTTCTTATCAATTTTTATATGGCGATATGCTGGCGTATGCGGTGTGTGTTGATCGTAATGTAGAACTCGGTGTGTATTATATGCGCCAAGCCGCTCAGCAAGGCTTAGCGGCGGCATTAGAGCAGCTCGGGCGTTACTACGATACCGGACGTTTAGTGCAAAAAGATAAAGCACTGGCTGTAACCTATCTACGCGAAGCCTCATCACAAGGTAATTTAAAAGCGCAACTACGCTTAGTAAATTTATTTAATCAAGGTTTCGGTAGTCCTCGTGATTATGAAGATGCTTATCGTTGGCTATTTCACGCCATGGTGGCTGATAAAGCAACCCATAAAGAAATCGAGCGCTCACTCGCCCAACTTGCACAAAAAATGCCAGATAGCGTAGTGGCGCGTGCGCGTTTGCCGATGTAGGTGTGAGTTAGTTAGCGAGTTATAAAGGGTAAAGTTAGTGAGTTATAAAGGGTAAAGTTGGCGAGTTAGAAAGGGTAAAGTTAGCGAGTTAGAAAGGGTAAAGTTAGCGAGTTAGAAAGGGTAAAGTTAGCGAGTTATAAAGGGTAAAGTTGGCGAGTTGAAACTAAAAGGGCTAGGTGTCATACCTAGCCCTTTTTGGTTACTCTTTTATTTCTTTCGGCTCTTTGCTTTTGCCATTATTTGGATCTTTTAATACCGACATTTTCGGTGGCAGCATCGCAACCACACGCTCACCTTGTTGCGGTGGTTTTTCCATATTTATGGTAAATGGACGCAGTTTTACCGGTGAATCATCATCGCTATCTTTGTCGCCATTGAGAATAAATAATGGGATCGCATCGCCATTCATTTCTTGATATTTTTCCCAGCTAAACTCTTCTGAAATACGTGTTGCACTGACCTTACCGCCTTTGGCTATTAGGCTACTTAGGCGAGCATACGAGCCGTTGTCTCCGAATAGTATTTGCCGAGATAAAAACGTTGCACTGTCTTTATTTGCTTTTGCATGTGAGGTTGAAGAACGCAGTGAAAATACGTTTTTCTCATTCAATAAATGTGAAAAGTACTGCACACCTAACGCGTTATGATGGCGATTTGGTGACAGTGCCATGACACTACGAATTGTGGTCAGTGGTAAATAACGTTCGGCATGCTCAGATTGCGGGTTACCATAGTAACAAGCGAGGCCGTCCATACGTGCCATACGGCAGTTTTCCCAAGCAGGATCTGATAAATACACGGGAATATTTTGCTCTTTCAGGCCACGCGCGATTGCGCGAGCCACATGGTTTGCACCGATGAGTAAAATGGTGTTTGGTGAAGGTTGACGTACCCCTAATAACTTGGCAATAGGAATAGCAGTTAAACTTTGCAGTACCACAGTAATAATGATCACGGTAAAGATCAGCGGCACTATTTTTTCAGCATCTGCGACACCGGCTTCCATCATACTCAACGCAAATACAGAGCCCACCGCGGCGGCAACAATACCGCGCGGCGCGATCCATGCTAGCACCAAGCGAGATTTTATCGGCAGTTCAGTGCCATAAGTTGAAATAGCAATACAC
>NZ_DRGM01000037.1 GCF_011050055.1 Pseudoalteromonas prydzensis
CCTCAAGGTAGCGTGTCTACCAATTCCACCACAACCGCATTGTTAAAGCTTTCGCTTTAGCTGTTAAACATAGTGATTTATTTGAGGAGAATAAATCGTTTAACGATACTTGTAACAAGTATTAATTTGGTACGTCAGATTTCTCTTTCGTTGATGTTACTGGAACATCGTCAGCTGCAGGAGCCGTTGTTTCAACTGCTGGTGCTGCTTCTAGGTTTTCCCACTCGTCAGTCTTTTTGATCTGACCTGCGGTTAAGTTACCTAGTACAATACTTAGCACAAAGAACACACTGGCTAAGATTGTGGTTGTTTTAGTCATAAAGTTACCTGCGCCTGATGAACCAAAAACAGTTCCAGAAGCGCCAGCACCAAATGATGAACCCATATCTGCGCCTTTGCCTTGTTGAATTAAAACCATACCAACAAGCGCTAAAGCGACAACTAAATAAACTACTAATAAAATTTCGTACATCTTATACGGTCCCTTTTGCACTTTCACAGATTGCAGTAAATAAATCTGCTTTTAGACTAGCGCCACCAATCAGGCCGCCGTCTATATCTGGTTGTGCAAATAATAATTCGCTATTTTTTTCATTTACGCTGCCACCATACAGAATGGTCAGCCCTTGTGCTAAATCACTACTAATAGCAGCAATTTTATCACGGATAAATTTGTGCACATGTTGTGCTTGTTCAGGCGATGCAGTCTTACCTGTGCCAATGGCCCAAACGGGCTCGTATGCTATCACAGAATCTTTCAGTGCTGCTAGACCTAATTTATCAATTACTGCATCAATTTGTGCAGCAACCACTAATTCAGTTTGACCTTGTTCGCGTTGTTGTTCACTTTCACCAACACATAAGATAGGTGTTAAACCCACTTGTTGGGCACGAGCAAACTTAGCTGCAACGGTGTCATTGCTTTCGCCATAAATACTACGTCGTTCAGAATGGCCAACTAAGGTATATTCGCCACCTAAATCTTTAATTAATTGCGCATCAACTTCACCAGTAAATGCACCAGCTTCGTGTTCAGAAACCGTTTGTGCCCCTGTTGTTACACCGGTTGCACTTAGCATAGATAACAATGGGTAAGGTGGAAACACCACAACGTCTATCTCTGTTGATTTTACGTTGTTGATTGCGTCAGATAATTGCTGAACTAACTGTTTTGAGCCGTTCATTTTCCAATTGCCTGCGACCATTGGCTTGCGTATTGCCATTTTTCCACTCCACATTAGAAAGCGGGCGAGATAGTAACTCGACTCGCCCAAAGTTACAAGAGGTTATTGTTCTTAATCAGTTTGTTTGCTCATAGATTCAACAACTGCGGCAATTTTTTGTGCACTATCAAGCACCACTTTCTCTTCTTCGGCTTCGACCATGACACGCACAACCGGTTCAGTACCCGATTTACGTAATAACACACGGCCTTTTCCTGCTAGTTGTTTTTCAACATCAGCAACTGCAGCAATAACTTCTGGCGCTTGCGTTGGATCAGTGCCCGCTTTGTAGCGCACATTAATCATCTTCATTGGGTATTTAACAAAGCCTGCACCTAAATCTTTGAGCGTGCGGTTTTGCGCCACCATAGCAGCCAGTACTTGCAGGCTTGAAATGATGCCATCACCGGTGCTGATCAAATCCAGATTCAAGACATGGCCTGAGCTTTCGCCGCCGATTTTCCAGCCTTTTTCTTGTAGTAATTCCATCACATAACGATCGCCCACTTTACTGCGAGCAAACTCGATACCTTTGGCTTTAAGCGCGTTTTCAAGACCCATATTAGACATCACAGTGCCCACAACCCCACCACCTAACATATCATCATTGGCAGCTTGGCAGGCAATAATGTAAACAATATCATCACCATCAAATACACGGCCATTGTGATCAACCATCATCACCCGGTCGCCATCACCATCATAGGCAATGCCGACATCAGCATTATGTTCTAATACTTTGCGTTTTAATGCATCAACATGGGTAGCACCACATTCTAGGTTGATATTTACACCATTTGGCTCGCAAGCATGGCAAATTATCTCAGCGCCAAGCTCACGCATTACTGATGGCGCAATATGATAGGTTGCGCCGTTGGCACAATCTAAAACAATTTTTAAGCCTTCTAACGACAAACCTTGTGGAAACTGGCTTTTACAAAACTCAATATAACGGCCATCCGCGCTTTCTAAACGGCGGGCTTTACCGAGCTTATCAGATGCTACACAGGTCATTGGTTCATCAAGCATCGCTTCAATTTGTAGCTCTACTTCATCAGCTAACTTTAAACCTCGGCCACAAAAAAACTTAATGCCATTGTCGTGATATGGGTTATGAGATGCACTGATCACAATCCCAGCTTCGGCACGAAACGTCTGCGTTAAATACGCAACGGCTGGTGTTGGCATCGGGCCAAGTAATACCACATCAATACCTGCGGCAATCAAACCCGCTTCAAGGGATGTCTCTAACATATAACCAGAAATGCGAGTATCTTTACCAATAATGACTTTCTTAGTGCCATTTTTTGATAGTACCTTGCCTGCAGCCCAACCTAATTTAAGTGCAAATTCAGGGGTAATTGGGTATTCACCCACCATGCCACGTACACCATCGGTGCCAAAATACTTTCTTTCTTTCATTTTTTAAATTCCTTGTTCGCAAGCTTGCCATACGCCAAGCACATCTGCGGTTTCTTTTACATCATGTACACGAATAATTTTTGCGCCATTTTGCGCTGCAATTAATGCCCCTGCTAAACTGCCAGCAAGGCGCTCGTTTGTTTGTCTGTTTAATAAGGTGCCAAGCATTGACTTGCGCGAGAGTCCTGCTAAAACAGGTAAACCAAAGTGGTTAAATTCATTAAACCGCGCCAGTAATTGGTAGTTGTGACTGAGTGTTTTACCAAAGCCAAATCCGGGGTCTAGAATAAGTCGCTGACGCTGAATCCCCGCTGTTTCACAGGCATTGATCCGCTGTGCAAAAAAATCATTTATATCACTGAATAAATCATCGTAATGAGGTGAGGTTTGCATACTACGGGGTTGACCCTGCATGTGCATTAGGCACACTGCGACGTCTGGAAACTGTGCAACTGTTGTCAGTGCGTTAGGCTCCTGTAAAGCTCGCACATCATTAACAATATCGACACCAGCTAAAATAGCTTGGCGCATCACTTCACTTTTACTGGTATCAATCGAAATGATGCAATCATTTACGGCACTATCGCTGTGGGCACGAATTGCCTCGATGGCGGGGATTACTCTGGCTAATTCATCTTCAAGGCTAACATCAGGTGCGCCTGGACGTGTCGATTCACCACCAATATCGAGTATGGTAGCGCCGTCTGCTAATAAGGCTTGGGCTTTTATGACAGCGTTGTCTGTTTGATAATAACGCCCACCATCTGAGAAAGAATCAGGCGTGACATTCAGGATCCCCATTATCACTGGGGTGTTGAGGTGTAAAATGCGACCTCTAGGTAAATCAACTGTGGTCATCTATCACCTTCAATACATCCGTTGCATTGATATTAATAGTTTAATTCAAAACTACAAAAAAGCCCCGACAATCGGGGCTTTTAGTATTGCTATTTTAACTGTTATTCAGCTTTGTCATCAAGATTTGTTTCATCTTTTTCAGCTGGTTTGTCGTCTTTTTCAACCATTGGCTCTGCTTTTGTCTCAGCAGCTGCTGGTTTTTTGTCTGTTTTATCATGACGGTCATGTGCATCACGCGGTTCACGTACTGGCTGACGCGCCATTAAGTCATCAATTTGCTTTGCATCAATCGTTTCATATTTCATTAATGCATCTTTCATTGCATGCAAAATATCAATATGATCTTTTAAGATTTGCTCAGCACGTTGGTAGTTACGATCTGATAACAAACGAACTTCCGCATCAATTACTTTAGCCGTTTCATCTGACATGCTCATAGCACGGCCACCGCCGCCACCCATGTACATCTCATTTTGGTCTTCAGTGTACATTAACGGCCCTAGTTTCTCACTTAGACCCCACTGAGTTACCATTTTACGGGCAATATCTGTTGCTCGCTCGATATCGTTACTGGCACCTGTAGTGACTTTATCTTCACCGTAAATAAGTGCTTCCGCGATACGACCACCGTATAAACTTGAAATCATTGATTCCAGTAGCTCTTTAGAGTGGCTAACACGGTCTTGTTCAGGTAAGTACATAGTTACACCAAGGGCACGACCGCGTGGAATAATTGATACTTTATAAACAGGATCATGCTCAGGTACGATGCGACCAACAATCGCGTGACCGGCTTCGTGATAAGCCGTCATTTCTTTTTCTTTCTCGCTCATCACCATGGTCTTGCGCTCTGCGCCCATCATGATTTTATCTTTAGCGGCATCAAATTCAGCCATGCTCACAACACGTTTATTACCACGAGCTGCGTATAGAGCGGCTTCATTTACTAAGTTTGCTAAATCAGCTCCAGAGAAACCAGGTGTACCACGCGCAATAACCGATGCTTCAACGTTGTCACCTAATGGTACTTTACGCATGTGCACTTTAAGGATTTGCTCACGACCACGAATATCGGGTAAACCAACCACAACTTGACGGTCAAAACGACCCGGACGAAGTAGCGCGGGGTCAAGTACGTCTGGACGGTTAGTCGCGGCAATTACGATAATCCCTTCGTTACCTTCAAAGCCATCCATCTCAACAAGCATTTGGTTAAGTGTTTGCTCACGTTCATCGTGCCCACCACCCATGCCTGCGCCACGTTTACGACCTACGGCATCAATTTCATCGATAAAGATAATACACGGCGCTGCTTTTTTCGCTTGTTCGAACATATCCCGAACACGCGATGCACCTACACCGACAAACATCTCAACAAAGTCTGAACCTGAAATCGTAAAGAACGGTACTTTCGCTTCACCTGCAACAGCTTTAGCCAGCAAAGTTTTACCAGTACCTGGAGGACCTACCATCAGTACGCCCTTAGGAATACTACCACCGAGTTTTTGGAACTTAGATGGGTCACGTAAGAAATCAACCAGCTCTGTAACATCTTCTTTGGCTTCATCACAACCGGCAACATCGGCAAACGTGGTTTTAATCTGATCTTCACCCATTAAGCGTGCTTTACTTTTACCAAACGACATAGCACCTTTGCCACCGCCGCCTTGCATTTGACGCATGAAGAAAATCCATACCCCAATCAGTAATAACATTGGGAACCATGAAATTAAGATACTCGCTAAGAACGATTGTTCTTCAGGCTTCACACCTTTTACATTCACATCACTTTTTAATAAGTCATTAAGAATGTCTTTATCATAAATAGGCATGATCGTTTGAAAACGTTCGCCATTGGTTTTAGTACCAGTAATTGTGCCACTGGTGCTTTCTATTGCCACTTCTTGTAAAGCGCCACTGCGGGCATCTTTAACAAACTGACTGTAACTTGTTTGACGGTCTGTTTGATCGCCACCATTAAAGCTCTGAAATACTGACATTAGCACAACTGCAATGACCAGCCAGAGTATTAGATTTTTCGCCATATCGCTCAAGGGGTTAACCTCTTGTATCCAATTAATTTAAATTCAACTAAACGCCTGACAACTGTACTACAGTTTGTAGCCTGTCGCTACTATATATACTTCACGCGATCGTGCACGCGAGGCGTTGGGTTTACGGATTTTTACAGTTTTAAAGCTATCACGCACTGTTTTTAAGAATTCATCAAAGCCTTCACCTTGGAATACTTTAACCACAAATGCACCATTTTTCTTTAAAACCTGGCTACACATATCTAATGCTAATTCCACTAAATACATACTGCCAGCTTGATCTACTGAGCTATTACCGCTCATATTGGGTGCCATATCTGAGAGCACCACATCAACATTTTTACCATTAATGCGATTTAATAACGCATCTAAAACAGCTTCTTCTCGGAAATCTCCTTGTAAAAAATCAACGCCGGCCAGTGAATCCATCGGTAATATATCACAAGCAATAACTTGTCCTTTATCGCCTACTTTTTCTGCTAAATACTGTGACCAGCTTCCCGGTGCAGCTCCCAAATCAACCACAGTCATGGCTGGGCGTAGTAATTTATCTTTATTTTGGATCTCGTCGAGTTTAAAAATCGCACGAGAACGCCAACCTTTCTTTTGTGCCTCGTGAACATAAGGATCATCAAAATGTTCCTTCAACCATCGCTGTGAACTGGCCGAAAGTTTTTTATTCGTCATAAATTAACACGCAACTAATTAGTAATATTCTCTAGATGGCGTTAGAATACCCTTAATTCAAGCCATATTCAGCAAAATTTGTAACAACATGAAATTATCGAACAAACAAAAGCAGTTTTTAAAAGGTCAGGCACACTCTCTAAAACCAGTAGTACTACTAGGTTCTAACGGTTTAACGGAAGGTGTATTAGTTGAAATTCAAAGCGCTTTAGAAATTCACGAACTTATCAAAGTAAAGGTACCTACTGATGATCGTGAAACTAAAGCTCTGATTTTTGAAGCGATTATTCGTGAAACCGGTGCTGAGAAATTACAGTCAATCGGCCACACGCTGGTGCTTTATCGTCAAAGTGAAGAAAAGAAAATTCAATTACCACGTAATTAATTATTTCTACTGTTTGCAAAAAAACCAGCTGTTGCTGGTTTTTTTATGCCTACTACTGGACGCCAATAAATTGTAAAGAAATATATCGTGGTGCTCAAAAATTCATCTTTAAACGACTCAATTGATAGCCTTGCCCTACTTTTTGTAAGATAAAATAACGGTCAAACTCAGTTTCTGGCATTTTTTCAACGATCACTTGCGCTATTAATTCAGCTAATTTTGCTGTGGTATTACTGTGACCCACGACAACAACGACGCCACTTTGTGCGAGCACTGTTTGTTTAAACTTGGCTAAATCACCCGGTTCATAAGTTTCAATGGGCATGTCAAAATACTCAGCCAAAGGCGTTGCAGTCTCTATAGTGCGATTATAGTCAGTACTAAAGATTGCATTTGGCTGGACTTTACTAAGCAAGCTCACTAACTGCTGCGCCCGTTGCTTACCAGCATCAGAAAGTTGGGGATCTTTCCCAGTTAGCTTTTCACTATGACGAAATAAAAAAACAGTGTCTGGTGCCGCGCTCAAATTAACAGCAAATAGCAATATTAAACTCGCTAAAACATATTTCATTTGTTTTCCCCGCTATGCGCTGCGACTTGCTGTGTACGTTTATACGCCAATGCACGGTCAATAAACTCTGTGGTTAATTCATTGATAAGACCCGTTTCGGCATTAAGGATCAGGCTAAAACCAATATTTAAATGCGGTATTACCACAAGGTCACTACGGTAACCCTGCACCCAACCGCTGTGATAATAGAGCGTTTCATTATCATAATCATAGACCCGCCAACCTAAACCATAATAGGCTTCTGTTAGGTGTTTTTTCCATACTCTACGACGTAGCTCTTTTTTAGTATCTGTATAAGGCCTGGTTTGGCTGGCTAACTGATCGCTTGATAAGACGGTTGGGTAATAACCTAACTGTGCTTTTAACCAAATAGCCATATCACTGGCACTGGCATTAACACCAGCGGCAGGCAGTACCTTATAATAATTTTTTTTCAATTTTGCCGTATGCCAACGTTTTCGCCCTCGTACATGGGGATAGGCATAATTATCATCAATTACCATGGCTGCATAGCCAAGACTGGCATCATTCATACCCAGTGGTGAGAATATAAATTCATTAAGCCACCGCGCGTAATCCATTTGCGTACTGGCTTTTATCACTTCATCAATCAAGCTAAACATCACATTTTGATAACCATAACATTGCCCAGGCTGACAGATAGGCTTAACACTGAGCAACTTTTCGACTATATCTGGGTAACTCATTCTTGATTCAACCAAGTTGTCATACGCATTAGGGACTAAACCACTGGAATGACTTAGTAAGTGGAAAACTTTTAAATGATTTTTATATCCAGTCTGTGCAAAAGCAGGTATAAATTTACTTACAGGGTCATCTAAAGAAAACTTACCTTCAACAGCTAATTTTGCACTAAGAGAACCTGCAAACGTTTTTGATACTGATGCTAAGCGAAATCGAGTATGGGCATTGACTGGTAACCCTTTATGCATTTTTGTGACCCCAAAGCCTTGCACATAGCTATCATCTGGGCCATTCACTATCGACAATGCAGCCCCTGGAATACCTTTGCTTTTTAATTTATGTTCAAGGTGTTGGTTATAATCACTGATAAGTTCTTGCCATTGCTGGTCACGAGCATAAACGTGCGTTTGAAATAACACTAAAGAGGTGAGTAAAAAAAAAGCATATATAAACGGTACTAGGGTCTTCATTATTTTATTATTTTAATCTAAATTAAGACGTTTGTGGCTTCATAATACCATGAAGTTTTACTAAGACTAACGTACAATATCGTGATTATTGAGTTTTTAAAGGATTTTACAGTGTTTATTCGTTATTTATCAGTTGTGCTTTTCAGTTTTATTACAACAGCCTGTGTCACTGCACCGCCACCTGCTGCGCCTTTAGAAATGCCACTTAAGCCACAATTAAGAAGTCAAAGCTATCAAGTTTCCTATGAAACTGAGCACGCGTCGCCTAAAGTAAAATCAGTGCAGTTACCAGCGCATAAAATTACTCGAAACCAAACGGTGCAAGTTGTTGCAGACAAAGCAAGTGTCACTGACACCTTGTTTAAACAAATTACCGATGCATTAACAACCATGAATTTACGTGTAATTGAGCAAGGCGACAGTGATTACACACTTGCTATTCATCAACTAGAACTTAACTTTATTGAAGATACTAAATATCAAATTCAGCCGCCGGTTAAACCGTATGCCTTATTCGATGATATTGCCCAGCTATATCCAATTCAACAGTGCGCGACAATTAATGCCCAAGTGAGCATGCGGCTGATCCATCGTGCATCAGGTGATGTGGTATGGTTTGGTAAATCATCAATTGATAGCGCAAGTTTCCATCGTGAGCCACTTACCTATAGCTTTAGTGAAGAACAAGTTATTAGTAATGAGTTAGAGGTAGCTACCTTTATCCATCAACAAAATACCGACCAAGCACGTCTTGCTAGGGCGACTCAAGAGGTCAGCATTCCTAGCTATAAAACCATTTCAAAAATGACCAGCTTAACAAAACTGCAAGGTCCCTGTAATCGTACTGAAGTAAGCGCCCTAACGCCGATGATGCACTATTATTTAAGCAGTATTTTGATCGATAAAATTAAAGTACATTGAGCCAATGTTCAGATAATGAAGACTGGCTACAATTTTTTACAGTTCAAGGGCACTCTTTGACAATATAATACATTTAATAACTGCTTAATTTATTTGGATCATGGATGCAACGTAACCAACACACCCTACAGAAACTACTGTTATTATTGATCTGTGTCGGTTTATGGAGCAACCCTAGCAATGCCAGTAATCGCTATTATGCCGATAATACCTTAGAGCCGACCGCTGGCTTTGCATGGGATTGGAGTGCTGGTGCGGGTTATTATATAGAAGATTCTTATTTAGTTGGCATGGACTCTTACAGTGACGGTCTAGAGCTTGATATTAACCTTGCTGTTTCGTACCAACGTTTTTATTTAGATATTGACCACAGCCAGCTTAGTGGTGGGGTTATTATCGGTTATAGCATCATCAATAAGTATGATTGGGATCTGGATATTCTTGGTACTAATATCCAAGCTGGATTTGATGAAACCGGACTCGACTTTTATAACAGTGGTACTGTTGCTGAACTCGAAGGAATACGTAGTCGCAAGTATGACTTTGATACCGGGCTGCGACTTACCCGCCGTTTTGAAAACTCACAAATTTCTTTCGAATATTTACATGATATTTCCAGTGCCCACAACGGTTGGGTCATCAATAGCTTTTTTAGTCATATCTTACCTTGGCAAAACTGGGAGTTTCGTACCGGTGTTGGTATCAGTGCGTACTCTGCTGACTTTACCAACTATTACTTTGGCATTACCGCAGATGAAGCAACAGCTCAACGGCCAGTTTATCAAGCAGATAGCGCAGTCAGTGTTATTTTTGAATTCCATGCCGAGTACCCATTAAATCAACATTGGGTCTTTCTTGGTGGCTTGCTGTCAACTTGGTTTTCAGATGAAATCACTAACAGCCCTATCGTATCACAAGGCTATCAGCACAAAGCCATGATAGGCGTGCGCTATGTATTTTAAAGCTTCAGCCATCGTCTGTTTGCTATTAAGCGCTAAGCCCTTATTAGCCAGTGACGAACGCTCCCAAGATTCTGCTTTAATTGCTTTGCCCGACACCTGTGTGGCACTGCGTGAAGGGCGTAACTGCTATGCTGATATAGAACTAAACTGGCAACAAGACAGCATAGGGAATTACTGCCTACGCGACGCCACCTCTAAACATATAATGCAATGTTGGCTCAGACAAAAAAGTGGCCAGCTCAATTATGCTTTCGATTCTGTTGAAAGTATTTCATTTGAATTGATTAACAGCGACACCGGTAAAACCATTGCTGCAACACAAGTACAGTTGCAATGGGTTTATCAAAACCGCCAAAAGAAACGCCGCTGGCGCCTTTTTTAAAACGAGAATAGTATGAATAATTACGGCACAATATTACTTGTTGAAGATGACGGCTCATTAGCCCAATGGGTGGCAGAGTATTTGACCGAGCAAGGCTACACTACACATATTTGTGAACGTGGTGATCAGGTCGTAAGTCATGTTAAAGAGCTTAAGCCGGACTTAATTTTACTCGATATTATGTTACCCGGCCAAGACGGTATTAGTGTTTGCCGTGAACTGCGCCAGTTTTACCAAAGCCCTATTATTATGCTGACCGCCAGAGACGAAGAAATGGATGAAGTCATAGGCCTTGAAGTCGGTGCCAGTGACTACATCATGAAACCCGTACGACCGCGTGCCTTGCTAGCTCGCATAAAAGCAGCGCTGCGCGCAACAAGCGACAACGCTGAGCCAAAAGCGGATGAGACGATTGTGCAAGTTGGCTGTTTAAAAATCGACACCCAATCTCGCAATGTCTTTATTAATGACATTGAGCAAGGTGTTTCTAGCGCCGAATATTTATTACTGCATTACTTGGCCTGTAATGCAGGTCAAGTGGTTTCCCGTGATGCCGTATTTAAAGCCACCAAAGGCCGAGAATACGATGGACTTGATCGTAGTGTGGATGTGCTTATTTCTGCACTGCGCAAAAAATTTAATGATGATCCGCAACACCCTGAAAAAATTAAAACAATTTGGGGACGAGGCTACTTACTGGTCGCAAGCGCATGGTAACAACCATTAACAAAGCTTGGTTCATCATACTATGAAAAAGTTTTATTTATCTTTATTAACCAGCGCCCTACTGTCGATCGTGGTTTTAGGCTGGTTAATTGATGCATTCAGCCAACAAACCCATACCAGCCAAGATGAATTTGCATTGCAAAGCAAGTTGTTAATGGGCTTTAGTCAACAAATTGCTGCGCAAGCCGTACAACAAAGAGCAGACTACACGGCCTTGCTGGCAGAGCAATTTTCATTAGGACTTAGTTATCGCGCTACACAATCGTTAGCACTACCGCCTTCGTTGCTGGAGCAGATCAACGCCAAAGGCGGATTGATTTTAGAAGATCAACAAGGGTTTTATCTCCTTTACAGTAATGATGCACTCGCCCCTTTCCACCTTAAACTACGCTTAGAGAAGCCCCATGAGCAAGACCAACAAAATGATATGCTGCTTACCTTATTATTTTATGCAGGCTTATGTGTGTTTATGGGGTTTATTATCGCGCCATTAGCGAAACGATTAGGTGTAGTCAACGAAGCCGCTAAAAAGTTTGCCAACGGCGATCTGCACGCCCGCATTCGGGTATCACATTTCACCTATATAAAAGATGTTGAACTGACGTTTAACCGCATGGCGAGTCAGATTGAAAAATTACTCGATGAAAATAAGCTGATGGCGACAAGTTTATCCCATGATATACGCACGCCTATTGCCTGCTTGCGGTTTGGCCTTGATGCTGCGCTGGACAGTGCAAACGAAGAAAAGCTAAAACATTACCTTAATCGCATGGAAGCTGACTTAGACCAAATGGAGTCAATGCTGAAAAGCTATTTAGCATTCGCCACTTTAGAACAAAAAGCCAACCAGCTGACCTATTCACATACCGAGTCCAATAGTTACTTAAGCACCATAGTACAGCAGCTTGAACCCAAACTGCTGCAGCAACAACTTGATTTGCAGGTTATCTGCGATAACAGCCGGATCCATGCAGATTTACATTGGCTCGCCCGCGCAATTACAAATTTATTGTCCAATGCCTGTGACTTCGCAAAACAAAAAATCATTTTAACTGCATACAGTACCGAGCAAACGCTCATTATAACCGTTGAAGATGATGGCCCTGGTATTGCAGAAAAAAATTGGCACAAAGTGTTTAGCCCGTTTTTTCAAGAGCAAACCCATCGTAATCGGGCTGATAAAAGTTATGGTTTGGGGCTGGCTATTGTTGCTAAGGTGGTAGATTGGCATCATGGCGAAGTAACGGTGGATCGCAGTAAAAAACTCGCAGGAGCATGTTTTACGCTGAAAATACATAACGCACAGCAATTGTAACTTTAATGTTACAGTTTACAGTGGCTAATTTTGAATATATAGCTATAAAACAAATGGATAGCATATTTTTATGAATACCACTGAATAGCTACCACTGTTTACATATCGTAATTGCTTGCTTTACCCTGAAAATCTACTCAATAAGAGCTTTTTATTTTTTAACAATTACAGTAGATTGTCAGCGCCGTCACAAAATAGAGAAGAATTAATAATTATGAGCGCAGTCAGAGGGGAGTTTAGCTCCCGTTTTGGATTCATTATGGCCGCAGCAGGTTCTGCTGTAGGACTTGGTAATATTTGGGGCTTCCCAACACAAACCGCTAGTAATGGGGGCGCCGCTTTTTTAATTGCGTACCTTGTTTTAGCATTTTGTTTAGCGTATCCGGCATTGATGGCAGAACTTACAATTGGTCGCCACGGTCAAGCGAATGCGGTTAGTTCATTACGCAAAATTTCGAATACTCCACTTCAAAAGCGCTTTGCATTTGTGGTCGGTTTTGGCGGCATTATTTGTGCGGGTCTTATTCTCAGTTTTTATGCCATAGTGGCCGGTTGGATGATCAGTGCTACCGTTGAGCCTATCGCCACTTTAGCTGGTAGCGATACGGCCTCAACATGGTTAAGTGAACAGTCACTATCAAGAAATATGATATTTACAGCGGGCTTCATTATTCTTACTGTAGCAATTATTAGTCGCGGCGTTGAACACGGCATCGAAAAATGGTCGAAACGTTTAATGCCGGCACTGCTGTCTATTTTATTTGCACTGATTGTCTATGTAATGATGCAAGAAGGTGCGATGACGGGCCTAAAAGCTTACCTAGTACCTGATTTCAAATCGATTTTAGATCCTGAATTACTGGTCAGTGCCCTTGGCCAAGCCTTTTTCTCATTATCGCTAGGCACCAGTGTAATGATTATCTACGGCTCCTATATTAGTAAAAAAGAAAACCTAGTGTCCCTTGGTGCCTATGTCACCCTTATTGATGTGTTTATCGCCTTTGTTGCAGGGTTACTTATTATCCCTGCAATGTATGTTGCGCAGGCGCAAGGGGTGGAAATATTCTCCGCCACGGGAGAATTACTTTCTGAAGACACCTTAGTGTTTCAAGTATTACCGGCGCTTTTTGATGGTATGGGCACCATAGGTTTATTTGTTGGCTTTGCCTTTTTTGCATTGATGAGTATCGCCGCATTGACATCGTCTATTTCAATGCTGGAAGCGCCAGTATCTTATGCGGTAGAGCGTTTTACTATGAGTCGTGTTGCAGCGACTTGGTTGATTGGTGTGGTCATTGCGTTAGTCAGCTTTACTATACTATTGAATTTTGGGAGCTTGTTTGGTTTGGTTATTGCGCTAACCACTAAATTTGGTCAGCCAATTCTGGGCTTAATGTGCTGCTTATTTGTTGGCTGGATCTGGTATCGCAATTCGCTACTTAACGAAATTAAGCAAGGCTGCCCAGAGGTTGCCACCAGCCTATTTTGGAAAATATGGCCATGGTACATTAAGTTTATTTGCCCAATAGCCATTGGTTTAGTGTTTGTAAGCTCGATAGTAGGCTAAGTTAGCTCACCCAATAAAAAACCGCTCTTTATACTGAGCGGTTTTTTAAAATCATATCTTGGTGTGCAATGCCATCCTCTAAATATGGCTCGCCGGTACATTGAAAGCCCAGTGACTGATAAAAGCCGAGTAAATAAGTTTGTGCCCCGATATATATATCCTTGTTCGGCCAGTGCGTAAAGCAACACTGGATCGCCTCTTTCACTAACTGCGCAGCTAACCCCTTACCTCTTTGTGATTGTTCAACCAGCACGCGGCCAATCGCACTGTACTGCTCATTTTTCTCATAACAACGTGCGTATGCAGCTAATTGTTCAGCCTCGAGCCAATAGAGATGCTGAGTTGTTGCACTGCAATCGATATCGTCTAATTCAGGGTATGGGCATTGCTGCTCAACCACAAACACATCTACCCGAGTGCGCATAATAGCAAACAGCTCACGTGTACTAAGCTCTGAAAATACCTTACTTACTAATTGCATAAAGACTCCTAACATAAAAAAGCCCAGTCGATGCTGGGCTATTTCTCACGCTTCGCTAACGAACCTTATTAATCGCTAGGCAAATAAACGTTCTAACTGATCACATAAATGCGATAAGTTTACGTGATCATGTTCAATGGTTAAATCGACATAACCATCGCCACGCAAACCACGGTCAAGCTCAATTAAAACATGGGTTTTATGAGCTTCTGGCACAAATGACAGTTCAATTTCTTGGATGCCAAATAAGCTACGACTAGTTGGCTTATATTCAAGCTCTTGATAACAACCAGAGAGCGAATTAAATGTACTGGCGCGTAAAAAGCCTTTTTCAACATCCGCTTTCACTAAACTAAAACCGAGTCTATCCATTGCTTGCATAAATGTAGTTACGGCATCATTTGGATAAATATGTAGTTGGTCTTTATCTTTAGGGTCGAGCGCCAAATCGATATCAAGCCCAGTTTCAAGCCAGACATGTGACTGGTTATAACCGGCATTGATTTCGGTGATCGGGGTTTCAGAATGTAAGCGTGCTTCAAATGGAATGTGCTTTTGCTGACCCGGCTCAATAGTGCCTATATCAGTTATGCGCCACTTATCGATAATATGATTAGTAAAATAAGCGCCGTTTTCACCTTCAACTTTCACTCGCGTCATTAATGCTAAATCAAGGCCTACAATTTCTTGGCTTACATCGCCTGCGGTGATCACAATTTGGGCATTAAATAGTTGCCCTGGTTGCAAGTGCTCAGTTTCAAGCACGGTATCCACTGTTGCTGCACCAATACCGACTGATGCAAGTATTTTTTTAAACATCTATTTCTCCTTAAGCCTAACTCACTTAAATCTGAATCACGCTTAAATTCCTTTGTTACTGCATCTTAACCATATTTAAAAGCTGCTGTCAGTGAAAAAATAGCTATTTATTGACTTTTTACAGTAATAACCCGTTAAACGGACGTTTTTCATACATACGCTTCTCTAGATGCACAATTTATAGCTACAATATGTACGAATGATTTTCAAAAATGCTGATATTTCGCTACACTGACTACCCAAATGAAGTGATATTAAGAATTATGGAACTATTATATTTTGCTGTCGCATTTGTGTGTGGCTTTGCCGTTTATCAACTTAAGCTTCCCCCACTTATCGGTTTTTTGATCGCAGGCTTTGTGCTCAATTTAGCTGGCTTTAAAACCACCGAATTACTTAATACGATAGCTAATTTAGGGATCACATTACTGCTCTTTAGTATTGGTTTAAAGCTAAAAGTAAGCCACCTAATTAAGCCACAGGTCTGGGCTCCAGCCTCTTTACATATTATTATCAGTAGCGCTATTTTTTGCAGTTTAATGCTGTTACTCGGTGCACTTGCGTTACCGCTATTTGCTGATCTTAGTTGGCAAAGTGCATTACTTGTTGGTTTTGCTTTTAGCTTTTCCAGTACTGTTTTTGCCGTTAAAGTACTTGAAGAGCGCGGAGAAATGGCCAGCCTTCACGGTAAAATTGCCATTGGTATTTTGGTTATGCAAGATATCTTCGCGGTCATTTTTCTCGCTATCAGCACAGGTAAAGCTCCCAATGGTTGGGCTTTTGCACTCCTCGTTGCCTTACCTTTATTACGACCTTTGATGTTTTGGGTGTTGAACCGCTCTAAACACGGTGAGTTACTGCCGCTGTTTGGCTTTTTCTTTGCGTTAGTAGTTGGTTACCACGCGTTTGAATTTGCCGGCTTAAAAGGCGATTTAGGCGCATTGATCATAGGGATGATTTTTGCACCTCACAAAAAAGCCAGTGAACTTGCCAAATCACTACTAAACCTAAAGGAGATCCTGTTAGTCGGGTTTTTCTTAACAATTGGTTTAGGCGCTGAGCTTACTGTTAATTCACTGATGATAGCGACCATTATTGTGTTGGTACTGCCTGTTAAAGTAGCCTTATATTATGTATTAACGAATGCCTTTAAATTACGCGCGCGTACATCTTTATTAGCTTCATTTACCCTTGCTAATTACAGTGAGTTTGGTCTGATCGTATGTATGGTAGCAGCCAGTAGCGGATTAATTACTGCTGAGTGGCTTGCAGTAATGGCGATTGCGGTTTCTATTACCTTTATTGTCGCTTCCCCACTGAATAAACGTTCAAACGAAATTTATGTAAAGATCGAAGCTTGGTTGCTACGCTTTGAAAGCCCAACCCGTTTAGCAGAAGAACTGCCCGTGAATTTAAATGATACCAAAATAGTTATTTTTGGTATGGGCCGCATTGGCACAGGTGCGTACGAAACAATCAATATTACTCACCCAGGCGTTGTTGCAGGTGTAGACATCAAACCCGAAGTCGTCGAAAAGCATGTTACTCGAGGCCGCAAGGCACTCTTAGCCGATGCTACCGATCCAGACTTTTGGCAACGGGTAAACCATTCTCATGTAGAAATGATCATGCTGGCAATGCCAAAACATATGCAAAACATTTTTGCTTTAGAGCAATTAAGAGCGTCGGGTTATCAGGGTCAAGTAACGGCGATTGCGAACTACCCGGATCAGCAAAAAGAATTAGAAGATATGGGCGTAGATTCTACCTATAACTTCTATTTAGAGGCCGGTAGTGGCTTTGCTGAACATGTAAAACAAAAATTATTTCCTTAATATAAATATCGTTCTCAGTACTGTGTAAGGTACTGAGAACTATTTTCATTTAATTTTCATAACCTTACATCTAGACGTCTAAAACACCCCTACAACAGTCCCGAAATAAGAGTCAAGCGCATTTACAAAGCTTTACATCCGAATTGGCATTTAGCCATGAAAAAAGAGTACACTGCGTTTGTTGGTTAATCCGTAAGTATCTCTTTTTAGCACAGAAATAGTTTTTCCTGCTTTTACATACGTATTCATCAGCATTTTACACTTTGCTATTAAATAAGGTTTTTAGATGAAAAATAAATTTGCTACACAGTTCCAAGCCGTGGCGGATGATTTAACCAACTCAAAACTGGTTGAACTGCAAAATCGCCTTGATGAAATACAAAGAAGTGGGATGACAGCGTTAACAATGCGCGCTGTATTATTTCAAAAAATGCTTGATGTATACCAAGTGCCAGAAGATCATTTTTTGCGTGATAGCGAGATCCCACAGCGCATTGATGATCCGTCAATTATAAACAGACTCGAACAACTCGGGTTTTCTAAAAAACAACAGTATCAGATCCACTAGTAAATAATGAGGGCCTACTCCCTCATTAAATAGGCTGTTTCATGCCCGTCACAGCCTATTTTCTTCCCCTCTTTTGTAATACACTGCTCATCTAATTCAGCGACTAAAGCCCTCTCATGGATCCAGAACTATTAAAAATAGCAATCAATACTAAAATGCCATTCGGGAAGTATGCAGGCCGCCCTTTATTGTTACTCCCTGAGCCTTATTTAGTCTGGTTTAAGCAACAAGGCTTTCCACAAGGCAGATTAGGTGCTCAATTAGCGATGATGTATGAAGTAAAACTCAATGGCTTAGAAGAAATGCTGATGCCGTTGTTACAAAACAATAAAAGAAATTAAAAATTATGGAACTTAGTCACATTTAGGCGGTCTATTAATTTGCTACTTGTTGATTTTGGTTTTAACCGTGAAAAAGCGCCTATATGGCGCTTTTTTTTTTGTAACCTATCGCAGTACAAGCAGAAGTAAAACTCTTTACTTCGGTAAGCTAATCGTAAATTTAGCACCGCCTAGTTGCGAATGCGACAACTCACAACGGCCTTGATGCCAAGACACTATTTTTGCCACAATAGCTAACCCGAGTCCAAACCCGCCGGTTTTTTTATCGCGGCTTTTATCAAGCCGTGCAAAGGGTTTAAATACCGTGTCCCACTGGGCTTGGTCAATGCCTGGTCCATCATCTTCTACACTTATAATCACTTGCTGCGCATTTTCGCTGAGGCTAATCCTTACTTCATGACGGGCATGCTTGAGTGCATTGCCTACTAAGTTTTGCACACTACGGGCAATAAAATGACTATCACAAATGTAAGTGCATTTTAGCGGTAATTGCGTATTCAGCTGGATCTGCGTTGCAAAATCAAGCTTAGTAATAACACTTTCTAACAATTGCACTAAATTACATGTTTGCACTGTAAGGTTCGGCTGTTGACTATCAAGGCGTGCGTAATCGAGCATTTCTTTTACTAACGATTCCAACTCAACAATATCCAATTGCATATTATCAATGTAATCAAATGCTTTTTCATCTGTCACTTTATCCTCTAACATAGCTAAGGCAAATTTTAACCGTGCCAGTGGGGTCCTGAACTCATGCGAGACCGATGAAGTAAGCTCTTGTTGCGCGGTTAATAAATGTTGTATGCGTTGCTGCATCGCGCTTAAAGTATCTGTGATTGGTAAGAAAAACGATTTAGAGGTCGCACTCAATTCAAAATCTTGTGAGCCATCGACGGCTTCACACGCCAAGCGTAATTTGGCAAAGTCACGCCATAGTAAAAAGCTCCATAAACCGACCGGAACTCCCACCACACATAACAGTAACAGATAGGGCCAAACCGATGGAAATACTGGTGATAACACAGTAATTGGACCCACTTGCAATAGTTTTTCAGCATCGAGCGAAATATACCAAATAGCACGTTGTTGCTGATCAAAGACATAAATATAGTGATGCTGGGTAAGCTCTTCACGTTGCTCTTTTGGCAGCATCAGATCTTGCTTTTGGATAACCTTACTTTGAAACCGCAAGGCAATATTGGCGATACCTTCTGGGCTTTGCGTTAATAACCAAAGAGATTGGCCAAATTCGTCATCGAGGGAAAGTTGTTGCTGAGTATCTTCGTAAGGCCAAAGTTGTTCAATCACGCCACTGACTAAAAACAGAGAAACTATCATATACAAATATAAACTTGCGAATAGTTTCCCCATTAACAGTTACATACCCCATGCGTCGGAGACAAATAGGTAACCTTGTCCCCAAACAGTTTTAATCCGGTAGGGTTTATCGCTGTTATCACCTAGCTTTTTACGAATGCGTGATACACGCACGTCAACCGTACGGTCTAAGCCATCATACTGACGACCTATCATGTGTTGGTGTACATGTTCGCGGCTCAGTACTTCTCCAGCGTTTGAAGCTAATAGCCAAAGTAATTCAAATTCATGCGAAGTCAGGGTAATTTCGTTATTTCTTAATCGCACAATACGGCTGGTTTTATCAATCGCTAAATCACCAAATTGTAATTCTTCTGGTACTTTTACTGATGCTTGCCCACGACGTAATAGCGCACTAATACGGGCAAGTAATACTCTTGGCTCTGCAGGTTTTATAACGTAATCATCGGCGCCTAACTCTAAACCTATTACTTGGTCAAAGTCTTCACCTTTAGCTGTTAACATTAAAATAGGTAAGCTGAATTTATCGCGCACTTGTCGACAAACGCTAAAGCCATCTTTCCCCGGCAACATGACGTCAAGGATCATTAAATCAACGGGATTGTTTTCAAGGTAAGTAAATACTTCATCGCCACGGTCTAATACCGCCACTTCAAGGCCATTATTTTCAAGATAGTCACGAGTTAATTGCTGTAACCCTAAATCATCTTCTACAAGTAAGATCTTTGCCATTTGCAGCTCCAAGATTAAAAAAAGCTCCACGGTGAACGTAATCGGCGCCGAGTGGTTTTAGCGCGAGTACTCTGTACTTCAATACGTGTTGTCGCCAGCAGTTCATCCGTGTGCGGATTGACTAAGGAGTATATGGTTTCAACCTGAACACGCGCTTTATGATTGAATCGCTCTGTGGTAACTTGTTGCCAACACTGCAGTTGTTGCTCCTCATGATACAAACATACATCCATTTTATAGGGCATATTTAAAGCAAATTCCAAATCAAGATCACAAAATTCTTGTTGTTCGGAAACCACACAGACTTTTGGGGATACTGTTAATATATCTTTTTTTGCAACTGCCAACTTTGGCCATACCAACAAAAAAACGACGCATACACCAAGTTGTAAATACTTCATATTAAAAAATATGATCGAATCCTATAAAGGCAGTCATTGAATACGTTTGCTCAAACAGCGGACTGTCATCTAAGGCCGAATAATCATAATAAGCCAAATGAAAACGCAAAGAATTGGCGTCATTTAAGGGCCAACGGGCATCTATTTTAGCATAAGGCTGCCAGCTACTACCAACCTCAATTGCACCATTTCGGGACTCTTTTGCCGATACGCCATAAAAATATGTATTCAGCGCTGCCGATTTGTACCAGATGCCTATCGTTGGTTTGATCTGTAACTCACCAATGTTATTGTGCATTTGCCACTGCAATGCACTTCGCCACCCTTTATACACGCCGGATACATCAGCTAATGCCTGCACAGAAAATACATGCTGCTGGTAGCTATAATGGTAACTTAAGCCGGCATCAAGTGCCCATTTACGTTTATCAAGCTCTGTGATATCTAGACTAGGTTGTTGGATTTGTAATTCATTTTCACTGCTCGTAAATGAACTCTCTGATCTTAACGCAAAAATGTTACTAGGATGCCAATCAACAAAAAAACGTGTTTCCGAATTAAACTCAGTGACTAGATTAAAGGTATGTGGGGAGTCTTGTATCAAGCTATAGCCTAAGCGACCATTGTCAAAAAAGAACTGTTCACCGTAATAAGCTATATCTGGGATCAACACTAATGGTAAATCACCTCCACCAGCTAATGGATTGGTTATGACTCCTAACCCCGTGTTAAGGCTCAAGTGCCACTGCCCTATTGTTATATCCTGCACAGGCTCAGCTTCTGATGGCTGTGCAAAACAAGGTACTGTAAGCCATACAGAGATGCAAAGCGCAGTAAGAATATTAACTATCGACTTCATTGTTGTTATTTATGCCAAAAGAGACAATCCAATATCGTCATCATAGCAAGGTATTAATAACTAATCCCTAGCTGATTACAATCATTCACACTTTTGATACATGTGGAACGATTCAAGGTAAATAAACTTTACATCTACGTATTTAAGCTCGGCTAAGGAGCTAAACTATTAACGTTTTTGAGTGATTGCGCAATTTCCCATAACGCTTTTAGTGCCGCATCAGGCAATGCTTTATGTAACACAACCAAGCCAATTTCAAAGCCTGGCGGCGCTTCTTTTTGATCACTTAACACCTGAACACGATCTTTTAACGGGCTATTGTCTAATACAATCTTTGGCACCATAGCAATGCCAAGCCCTAAGCTAACCATAGAAACCATGGCTTCATGCCCTGCCACTTGCGCGTATATTTTGGCATTAATACCATGCTTTCGCCACCACTGCTCTAACCTCTGACGGGTAAAACCTTGCTCCGGAACTATAAACTCAAGCTCAGACCAATCAATATTATCGCCAAACTGAGCTAGCTTTTCTGTGAGCAATGACGCATTACGTGGCGCAATAAACACCAATGACGAATAGCCAATACTGGCAAATGCAATTTGCGCGGGTAACTTGTCGGGTTTTGCTGCAATTGCCATCGCTTCATGGCCATCCAGTACACGGTTAATGGCGACAGCTGGATCGCCTGTATTAAGCTTTATTTCTATATGTTGATGTTGCAGTCGCAGTTGCTCTAACATTTGATGTAAAAAACTATAGGACGCCGTAACCGAGCAATAAATACTGACCTTGCCATAAATCGTCTGCTCAGGATCTTGTACATTTGCCCGAAAACGCTGCCAGTTGGTAAGCGTTGCATTAGCATAATCAATAAAGGACTCCCCTTCGCGGGTTAGTTTTACGCTGCGATTATCACGACTAAATAGTGTTACCCCCACTTCATCTTCTAGCTGTTTGATATTACGACTTAAGGTTGGCGCACTGATGTGGCAAAGCTCACTTGCGCGGGCAAAGTGTAAGGTTTTAGCTAATGCTAAAAAATAATGTAAGCGCTTATGATCCATCCGACCCTCTAATTATGATTTTAAAACCGCCACATTTCATTTTATGAAACACTTTAATGCAAATATATCATTTTACGCAAGGTTAAATTTTCCTTATGGTAGTTTTAAGCAAGGCAAAATGCCTTGCATCTAACAAACTATGAAATAGATAGGATACTAACAATGGCGAATTATTTTAATACTCTTCCTTTGCGTGAGCAGCTAGCACAATTAGCACAATGTGAATTTATGGATCCGGCTGAATTTGCCGATGGTGTTGATGCACTTAAAGGCAAAAAACTTGTTATTGTTGGGTGTGGTGCACAAGGTTTGAACCAAGGCCTTAACTTACGCGATTCAGGCTTAGATGTGTCTTACACATTACGTGATTCAGCAATCAGTGAACGTCGTCAATCATTTTTAAATGCATCAGAAAATGGTTTTACTGTAGGTACTTACGAAGAATTAATTCCAACAGCTGATGTCGTTTTAAACTTAACACCTGATAAGCAACACACCGCCGTGGTTAACGCAATCATGCCAATGATGAAACAAGGTTCAACGCTTGCTTACTCACATGGTTTCAACATTGTTGAAGAAGGTATGCAAGTACGTGACGATATTACCGTAATCATGGTGGCACCTAAGTGCCCAGGCTCTGAAGTACGTGAAGAATATAAGCGTGGTTTTGGTGTACCAACGCTAATTGCAGTGCACCCTGAAAACGACCCTCAAGGCCATGGTTTAGCGCAAGCAAAAGCCTATGCAGCAGGCACAGGTGGTCACCGTGCCGGTGTATTGAAGTCATCGTTTATCGCTGAAGTTAAGTCTGACTTAATGGGTGAACAAACCATCCTTTGCGGTATGTTACAAACGGGTTCAATCTTATGTTTTGATAAGATGATCGAAAAAGGCATAGACGCCGGTTACGCATCAAAGCTAATTCAATACGGTTGGGAAGTTGTTACTGAAGCACTTAAGTACGGCGGTGTGACAAACATGCTTGACCGTTTATCAAACCCTGCAAAAGTAAAAGCGTTTGAATTAAGTGAACAATTAAAAGTGATCATGCGCCCGCTTTACAATAAACACCAAGACGACATCATCGATGGTACTTTCTCTCGGGTAATGATGGAAGATTGGGCCAATGATGATGCAAACCTTTTAAAATGGCGTGCAGAAACCGCAGAAACTAATTTTGAAAAAACCCCTGCAGGTGATGTTGAAATCACCGAACAAGAGTTTTTTGATAACGGTATCTTGATGGTTGCAATGGTTAAAGCCGGTGTTGAACTTGCGTTCGAAACCATGACGGCAGCAGGTATTATTGCTGAGTCAGCATATTATGAGTCGCTGCATGAAACACCATTAATTGCCAACACCATTGCACGTAAAAAATTATTCGAAATGAACCGCACCATTTCTGATACAGCAGAGTATGGTTGTTACTTATACAATCACGCATGTTTGCCACTGTTACAAGACTTTATGCAAAACATCGATACTGATGTTATTGGTAGAGGCTTAGGCGAGCGCTGTAATCATGTTGATAACCAAACACTAATTGCAATCAACAAGTCGTTGCGTGAGCACCCTGTTGAAATCATTGGTACCAAATTGCGTGGCTACATGTCAGCAATGAAGAAAATTGTTTAACCCTGGAAAGTAACAATTTCGCTTGTTAGAAACCAAGCCCACCTGCTCAACGCTGTGGGCTTTTTCATTTTATTTACTGTGTCAAAATACGTCTTAGCGTAAATTACAAACTGAGTACTTACTCTATTAGATAATGAACTACATGAAAAAAACATGCTAAAATACCCTCATAATTTGTAAAGTCAGTACCCACAATGTCGTATAAAAGTCTTAGTATCACCCGTAAGATCACTATTTTAGGGATCGCTATTGCCTTGTCAGTCGCCAGCTTGATTGGCATTACGGCGCTGTTATCCGCCAAAAGCATTATCGAACAACGGATGATCCAATCTGAGTTGCCCAGTAAACTCCACGCCATTAATAACTATATCAGCTTAGAGATCAATGAATTACTCAGTGCGGCAGAGCAAGTATCAAGTAACCATTTTATCCTCGCGTGGGCAAATAGCCGTGATAACAATGATGAAGTTTTAATAAAAGAATTAAATCGTCTGGTAAAACAATACGGCCTAGCAACCGCATCATGGGCAAACCGTGATACCGCGCAGTACTGGAATCAAGACGGCTTTTTAAGAGTATTAGATCAACAACAAGATGGCTGGTTTTTTGATTTTAAAAATGCCAACCAAGCTTACTCGATTAGCTTATATCAAGAGCCTAATGGCGACACAAAAATGTTTGTTAATCATCAACAGCTCAATGGCATCGGCTTAACTGGGCTGGCAAAAAGTATTGATGATATGCAAGCACTACTGAATAAATTTACTATTGAGCAGACCGGTTTTGTATTTATTACTGATGATCAAGGCGTCATTAAACTCCATCAAGACGTCAACAAAGTAGAGAACACAAACCTGGATAGCTTGTATGGTCATCAAGTAAGTGGTCAATTATTAACAAGCAATGAATTTAACTTGCAAGAAGTCGAACTCAATGGCGACACTTTTTTTCTAGCGGCGAGTCCGATTAAAAACACCCAGCTTTATGTGGTTGCACAGGTACCAAAAGCGGAAGTGTTTGCAGGGATCACTACATTACAGTGGCAAATTTTAAGTTTTGCTCTTGTTATTGCATTGCTTGCATGTGTTATCAGCTTTTTATTAGCTCGTTCATTGTCATCACCGTTATCAAAAATGGCCGAGTTATTTACTCGCTTAGGTTCAGGGGATGCTAATTTGGCATATCGCCTGCCACACAGTGAGCAGCCTGAACTAGCAGCATTGAGTAATGGATTTAATCAATTCATTGATAAAATTGAAACCGCTATTGCACAAGTCTCACATGAAAGTTTAGAAATTCGTCAAAGCTCAGATCAGGTCTTTGCTCAAGCCAAACGCAACTCACAGGCAATGGATAATCAAAAAGAGCAAACAATTTCTGTTGCCGCAGCAATCAACGAAATGGGTGCAACAGTGCAAGAAATTGCCCACAGCGCCGCAACTGCCGCAAAACTTACCGAAGACAGTAAAGCCAATACATTACAAAGCCACCAGCAAGTAGTGCAAAGTCAACAAAGTATTACAGCATTAGCCGGTGATATTGACACAATTGCGGGACAAGTGACTGAGCTTGCCAATAAAACCCAAACAATCGCCAGTATTGTTGACTCTATTCGTGGCATCTCAGAGCAAACCAATTTATTAGCACTAAATGCCGCAATTGAGTCGGCACGTGCTGGTGAGCACGGTCGCGGCTTTGCAGTAGTCGCAGATGAAGTAAGGGCACTGGCCAATCGTACATCGCAATCAACAACTGAAATTCAGGCAATGATTGAAGAACTGGCAAACACAGCGACCAATGTGGTTGAGCAAATTGCGTTATCAAAAAGCAAAGCTCAGCACAGTGTAGCAACCATGCAAAGTTCTGTGCAGTTACTTGATGCTATTACCAATACCGCTAATGAAATAAATGATATGGCGACCTTGATTGCAACCGCTACTGAAGAGCAAAGTAGCGTGGTTGCTGATGTTGGCCGTAATATTGAACAAATTAGTGAGATCAGTGATATAGCGATGCGAGAGCAAATTGATACGGAGCAGGCAATCAAAGGACTTGCCAGCAGTGCACAAACATTAGCACGTTTAGTGGCCACCTTTGAAAAGCACTGACACAGTTTGTAACAGTTAATATCCACTTTAACTAAAAATAGACTAAACTTAACAAGTCAGTATTTAGTTGGAGTGTGATTATGGCAACATTAACGTGGCTTGCTAAATTAGTCGTTATTTTGTCGCTGTGCAGTTTATCGGCTTGCACTAATACACATAAAAAATCGGCGCTGATTGCGCCAATTGTTACAAATAACCCATCCTTCAGCGTTTATCCTGTGGAGCATAGTGATGAAATATTCGCCTTAAACGATAACATAACACAACAACTCGATGCCGCCTTCCCAAGCAATAAACGCAATTTAAATAACACCAAAAAATTATTAAACTTTTTATTAGAAAATGGCGATGCATCTTTATCATATCAAGCAGGAGCGACCCTCACTGCTAATCAAGCTTACACCGATTTAAATGCCAATTGTTTATCTTTGTCGATTTTAGCTTATAGCATGGCGGAATATTTAGGTCTGCAGGGGCAGTTTCAAACAGTACATATTCCTGAATATTGGGCGGTAAGTAACGGCTATAGTTTATTAACTGGACATATAAATTTAGTCGTTACACAGCAGCGTGATACCAGTGCCAGCAGCAGTGTGACTTACCTTTACAATACCGAAAACTCACTCGTCATTGATTTTGATCCTAATTCGCGTGGTGAAAAATTTAAAACGACGCCGATCAGCAAACAACGAATTACCGCGATGTTTTATAACAACAAAGGCGCAACAGCAATGCTGAATGGGCAGCACGACTTAGCCTACAGCTACTTTTTAGCTGCCACAAAAGCCGATGAAAATTATTCTGGGGCATGGGGTAACTTAGCGGTATTGCTGCGCCTACATTCACAATACGCAAACGCCGAGCTAGCCTATAACTACGCAATAGCACTAAACCCTGACAATAACACCGCACTGGGCAATTTAGCTCTGCTGTATCAACTCACTGAACGGGCTGAGTTAGCAGATGAAATATTAACTAAACTTGACTTAAAACGTCAAAGTAATCCATATTACCATGTTGCTTTAGGTAACGATGCTTACCTTATCAAAAACTATCAAGACGCTATTAAACACTTTAATAAAGCCAAGCTAATTGATAGACATATTCATGATAGCTACTTTGGCTTGGCTCGTACCTATTATCAATTAGGTGATTTTAAACAAGCATATACACAACTACGTTTTGCTAATAAGTACGCTGATTTTGCTCACGACAAACAACGTTATCAAAATAAATTACAGGCTCTGGGTGCGATGACTGCCAAGGTAGATAGCCATTAAGTTAATTATTCTAATCCTGAGTATCCTATTTTCTGGTACCGCTTATGCAAACAATGCAAACCAGCAACTAATTAGCGATTTAAATTACCTCAGCTCAGCGGCCTTAAATGGTCGTAAAACCAATACGGATGACGCCGTTGCAAGCGCTGAGTTTATTAACCAACGCTTGCAGCAGCTTGGCTATCAAAGTCAATTACAAACGTTTAATTATACGGCTGGTTTTTTTACTGAAATGTCAGGGCAAAATGTAGTGGCGACTTTAATGCCTGCACACCCCGTCAAGGCCCATGTGATACTCACAGCCCATTACGATCATTTAGGTAAGCAAGGCCATAACTTGTATGCTGGTGCCAATGACAACGCCAGTGGCGTCAGTGCACTACTATTTATAGCCGCACAATTTGCCGATACAACACTGTCCTTTCAACTGAGTTTTGTTGCGACCGATGCTGAAGAAAATGGCTTACATGGGGCAAAGTTTTTTGTTAGCCAATTACAGCGTGACGACTCCATAACCGTGCTCAATATTAATTTAGATATGTTAGCCGTTAGTCGCCCAAAAAAAACCTTATATGCATTTACATCGCATGCACAACGACAGGCTTTACAGCATCAACTCGCTGGAATATCCAGCGATACTATAAAAGTTAAAGTAACCAGCTCGTCTCATAGGATGAACCGACTAAGCAGAGGAGGAAAGATAGATTGGCGTCGCGCCAGTGACCATTACGCATTTGCTAAAGCGGGGTTTGCGTATATCTATTTTGGCATGGGGTATGATCCACATCACCACAAAAGTTCCGACCAACTGAGTAATATCGATCAGCAGTTATATATTGAAGCCGTCAATTATATTGCCCAATTTATTGATCAGCTGGATATGACAAAACTTTAGGCTGCTGTCCTGTAGCAACAAACACGCGCTTTTGCGCTTTACTTAACTGTTTAATTTTTATTTCAAGTTTTGTTGCCTCACTTCGTGAGCCCACTTCACATTGGTAAATAAGTATTAATGGCCCTTTACCCTTTAAGTTTTTAGCGCCTTTGCCCGCTTGATGAGCTGCAAAACGCTTCGCCACATCGGGGCTTATCCCTGTATACCAGTGACCTAAACGTGTTTGTACAATATAAAGCGACCAAATAGCGGGATTGATTAGTGTGCTATTTTCAGGGTTAGTTAAACTTTTAGCAGACTGCGAGGTCAAAATTACGCTCCAAACATCAATAGTTAAAATTAAGTCACAAACAATTACCTAAAAGGGTTTTACCTTAGGTGACTAATCGGTATCATGCAGTTTATAAAAAATAAGGATCCAAACAAACAATGCAGTCGTTAAAAACTTTTTCTCTTTGCTTGATCGTTGCTCTCACATTAAGTGCAACCGCAGGTTGTTCTAGTTGGGTTTATCGTATCAATATCCCACAAGGTAACTTTTTAGAACAAAGCGATGTTGATAAACTTCGTGTCAGCATGACCCGAGAGCAAGTGCTTTATGTATTAGGTAAACCGGTAGCCGAAGACGCTTTCGATAAAAATACTTGGCATTACTTATACTCTTTTAATCTTGGCCGTGATAACGAACAACGCAAATCACTCACCATTGTGTTTGAAAATGAAAAACTTCAGTCAATCAGCGGTGACTACGAACAACCCGCCGAGTTCAACACGCCGCTTGAACAGTAATCGCGAAAACAATTAAGATTATGACGAAAAGGTTAGCTACGGCTAACCTTTTTGTTTAGTTTAATTATTTCGCTTTATCCAATGGTCGCCCACCGGTAACTTTATTTGCACGGCCTTCGTCTTTGGCTTTTTCCGCACGTTTGCGTCTGGCATCTTTAGGGTCGGCAATTAAAGGCCGGTAAATTTCAATTCTATCGCCATCCTCAAGCACTTGTGTCAGCTTACAGGTACGATTCCAAACACCTAATGTGAGCGCTAAACCATCAATCTCAGGGCATTTTGCAAGAATACCAGATTGGATCACCGCCTCTTCAGCCGTTGTCCCTGTAGGCACCTCAACCAGTAAACAGGTTGCTGTTGTTGGTAACGCATACACTACTTCTACTTTTATCATCATCGCGGTCCGTATACTTGTTTCGCTCGCTGAGTAAATGCATTCACCATGTTTTTTGCAACATCATTAAATACCCTACCAAACGCCAGCTCAATGAGCTTACTAGCAAATTCAAACTCAAGCTGTAGTTGAACTTTACATGCATTGTCATCCAACACTTGAAAATGCCAACGCCCTTGCAACGCTTTAAATGGTCCATCCACTAAACGTAATGTCACAGTATTTCCGTCTGCAAGTGTGTTTTCAGTGGTAAACCATTTTTTTATACCCGCTTTAGAAATTTCTAAACTGGCGGTCATGGTATTATCTTGCTGAGCAATAATTTTCGCATCTGAGCAATGCGGTAAAAATTCAGGATAAGCATCCACATCATTGACTAAATCAAACATTTCTTTGCTGCTATACATTACTAGCGCACTTTTTTCTATTTGTGGCATACTCACTCCCAACTGTGTGGGCGAATTTTAGCAAGCTTTGCGTTTTTCCCCAAACTTTCCTGGCGCTTTATTTACTGACACTTTTTTATTGGCAAAAATAAAAAATCGATGTAAAAAGCAGAGCTTTACGTATAATATGGGCCACTATGGCTAAGAAAAATTCATCTAAATCGACAAGTAATACTATCGCGCTAAATAAAAAGGCGCGTCATGAGTATTTTTTACACGACAAGTTTGAGGCTGGTGTTGAACTACAAGGCTGGGAAGTAAAAAGTATCCGAGCTGGTAAAGTAAACATCTCTGAAACGTACATTCACCTTAAAAATGGCGAAGCGTTTTTGCTTGGCAGTCAAATACAGCCACTCAATAGCGCTTCAACCCATGTTATTTGCGATCCATTACGTTATCGCAAGTTATTATTAAGCAGACGCGAGCTAGACCGTTTAGTTGGTGCAACTGAGCGCGACGGCTATTCATTGATCGCCACTGCCATGTATTGGAAAAAATGCTGGGTGAAACTAGAGTTTCACTTAGGCAAAGGTAAGAAAATGCATGACAAACGTGAAGATGGCAAAAACAAAGACTGGTCTCGCGAAAAAGAACGGTTAATGAAACATAAAGTTTAATCTATCCAAACAACCTCAAAAGCGCCTAACTCAGTTAGGCGTTTTTATTTTCCTCCCTAAATTCTCGTAACTGTATCGATTTTAGTACACAACCTCACCAAACAATTTGATAACAATCCTCTTACATGATATTGATATTACTGGTTGATTTAACCAGATAAAATTAACATGACAACAAGGATTTAAGGATGAAGAACAGAACACTCCCATTTAAACCTAAGCTAATTGCTTGTGTAACACTCGCACTTGCAACGACAGGTTATACTTCTCAATCATTAGCTGCTGACGAAGCAAAAAAAGTTGAACGCATTGAAGTGACGGGCTCTCGGATAAAACGTACTGATATTGAAGGTCCTTCCCCAGTGCAATCAATTAGTCGTGCCGATATCGATAATATGGGCTATGACAACCTACAACAATTACTGGAAAGAATGCCTGTTGCTGGTAATGGTACTTTTTCTACTCGCGGTAATAATCAGGATTCGACCGCTAACGGCTCTGCAGCGGTATCGCTACGCGGTTTAGGCGCTGATGCAACACTGGTGTTAATTAATGGCCGTCGTGTTGCGATCAGCGCATTTGCAGAAAGCATCACCAATTCATTTGTTGATATTAACAGCATCCCCGTTTCTGCTATTGAACGTATTGATATCCTTAAAGATGGTGCATCGGCAATTTATGGCTCAGATGCCGTTGCAGGTGTGGTAAATATTATCTTAAAAAAGGACATCGA
This sequence comes from Pseudoalteromonas prydzensis, assembly GCF_011050055.1. Lineage (GTDB taxonomy): Bacteria > Pseudomonadota > Gammaproteobacteria > Enterobacterales > Alteromonadaceae > Pseudoalteromonas > Pseudoalteromonas prydzensis_A. Next base: position 31,587 of record NZ_DRGM01000037.1, read on the forward strand.
TGGTTTAGAGGTTAATTTAGGTTACGGTGGTACTGACGGCCCTAACTACGAAGAAACCTCTGCAAGCATTGTATGGGGAACATCAAGTGAAAAAAGTAGCGCCTCTGTCATCATCGATTACTTTAAAAACACCTCTTTATCATCAGATGAAATGGGCCGTTTAGGTACTGCTAATCAAGCGCCCTATGGCGGAGAAGATTTTCGTTCATCTCGTGGCTTTCCTGGTACATTTGGCGTAAATGGCGTCCAAACTCCAGATCCAAGTTGCCCTGCAGATCAAATTAGTGGTAGCGATAGTTGTGTGTTTGATTATGGGCCCTATGGCTATATTGCCCCAGCTTCTGAACGTGTTGGCGCAATTTCTCAGTTTGAATATAACTTTGATAATGGTATTACTGCCTTTATGGAAATGGCCGTTCAACACAACAATTCAATTGCCGCAGGTGCTCCAACACCATTAGATAAAGATGCAGGTTTAACAGTCCCGGGGAATCATCCAAATAATCCTTTCAATCAAGAAGTAATTATCAACTACTATAGAACTGTTGATGCAGGTGCCCGTCAATGGGATATTGAGTCAGACACTTTGCGCTTTGTCGCTGGTCTACGTGGTGAGCTCAGTGATTGGAGCTGGGAAGCAGCGGTACAAAAAGGTCGCAGCAAATCAATGCAAACTGGCGATAGAACTCAAGGCTGGGTAAGAACTGATTTTTTACAGCAAGAAATAGATGCCGGCAACTACAACCCATTTGGCGGCACTTATAACGATCCGGCCGTAATAGATCGTATTACCACCAGCTTAGTACGCAGTGGTGAATCACATATGACCTCATTTGATGCCAATATTACCGGTGAAGCATTTAGTTTTGGCGACAGTGTTGTGATGATGGCTGCGGGTATTGAGTATCGTGAAGAAGATGTTAGTGACATCCCTGATGATCAATTTCAGCGCGGTCTAATTTTTGGTACTGAGTCTGTTTCTGCTGCCGCTGAGCGCGACCAATATGCAGCCTATGTTGAATTCTCGATTCCCCTTGCAGATAGCTTAGAACTACAACTTGCAGGTCGTTATGATGATTACAGTGACTTTGGCACCACAACCAATCCTAAAGTAGCGCTACGCTGGGCACCTACCGATGAAATTACCGTTCGCGGCTCATGGGCACAAGGTTTTAGAGCCCCCTCACTAGCACAAATAGGCCTAGGTCCATCAGAGAAAAGTCAATTCTTTATTGATAATTACCGCTGTAGTGCTACAGGTCTTGATTGTAATGCTCTTGATTACAACATTCGATTTGCTGGTAACCCTGATTTACAAGCTGAAGAATCGGAATCATGGAACGTTGGTTTTATTTGGGCTCCGATGGCCGATCTTGGTTTCAGTATTGATGTGTGGAGCATCACTCAAGACAACAAGATTGATGAACAAGCCTTTGGTCCTATCTATGATGCTGAATGTAATAATCAAAATAGCACTGTGTGTGTTCGGCTAGCGCCCCAAGGTGGGCAAAGCTTAGGGGTGATCCAAAAAATTCACAGTACTTTTGAAAATGTCTCTTCGCAAGAAGTATCAGGTATTGATTTTTCAGCAAATTATAATCACTCGCTGGATGATTTAGGACTATTAAAATTCAATTTAGAATGGGCCTATCAAGACAAGTTTGAAAAAGATGGCCGCGATTATACCGGTGAATATGGCTACCCTGAGCACCGCTGGATGTTTTCAACCAATTGGGAGCTTGGCGAATTCAACACTAATGTGAATATTAGTTATGTGGGTGAATTTGAAGATACGCCTGATATTGATTTTGACGGTACGCTTGATTTTGATAGCAATACATCAAGAATGGTTGACTCGCAAATCTTAGTCGATTTGCAAACCGCTTATCGTATTACCGAATCGACCAAAATCTCGCTTGGCGTAAATAACCTATTTGATGAAGAGCCACCATTTGCAATTGGTGATGGTGATAGCGACTTGTACGGTTATGCATCCGCGGTTCACAACCCTCGTGGACGTTATATTTATACTAAAGTGTCATTCGCTTTCTAACGATTACTCTAAACAAAAACACCCGCCAATTGGCGGGTGTTTTATATTCTAACGCAAAGGCCTAAATTATAGGTCGCTTTCGTTTTCAGAAAGGAATTTAGCAACGCCTGCTGGGCTTGCGTCCATACCTTTTTTACCTTCAGTCCAACCAGCTGGACACACTTCACCGTGCTCAGTATGGAACGCTAGAGCGTCAACCATACGCAGCATTTCATCGATGTTACGACCCAGTGGTAAATCATTTACTACTTGGTGACGTACATTACCTTCTTCATCAATTAAGAATGAACCACGAAATGCAACGCCCGCTTCTGGATGCTCAACATCGTATGCTTTACAGATTTCGTGTTTAACGTCTGCAACTAGTGCATATTTAACTGCGCCAATACCACCGTCAGCAACAGCAGTGTTACGCCATGCGTTGTGCGAGAATTGTGAATCGATTGAAACACCAATTACTTCAACGCCACGTTTTTGGAATTCTTCATAACGCTTGTCAAAAGCAATTAGTTCAGAAGGACATACGAAAGTGAAATCTAGTGGGTAAAAGAAGATGACTGCTTTTTTACCTTTGATTGTTTCGTGAAGATTGTAGCTATCTACGATCTCGCCGTTACCTAATACTGCTGCAGCGGTAAAGTCTGGTGCCTGGCGGCCTACTAATACACCCATTTTATTCTCCAAATATTTGAGTTTGCTTTTAATTGCTTACGCAATGCTTGCCTTTAATATGGCATCTAAAAACTAAATACCAAGGGCTGGCATGCATAATTATCAAAATATTTTAGAGACTAAAGACTTAAAAGAACAATCGTATTTTCCGATGCCCATCATCGAAAATATCGAACGTCGAGTGAAAGGATTAAAAAAGCCTGCAGAAGCAGGCTTTTAAATCGTGGAAATTATTAATCCATAATATTTTCAGGCATATCACCGCGGATTTTTTGCCAAATTTCACCGGTTTGATGACCATATTTACGCATCATTGAAATAGCGCCGTCATGCTCGCGTTTCTCAGCAAGTATGGTTAAATCTTTATAGAATTGACGCGCTAATTGACGAGTACCCGGATCGGAGAAGTAGTGGCAACCAATTTTCGAATAAAAGCCTTTAAAACCATTGAGGATAAGTACATAAATACGGTTATTACCTGCAACGGCTAACTCATGGTGTACTTTGTAATCGTAATCAGCAAAAGCCTGCGCACTATCTTCAAGTTCATCGCTTTGTGAAAGAATTTCTATAACACGATCAGGTGCTAGTTTAATCGCAGCACGAGTATAGATAGCGCTAATATTAGTACGCGCAGAAAGTAACTGGTCGGTTAACTCGGGCATTTTATCTTCATCAAGACGCGCTAAGGTCTCTAAAATGTTAAGCCCTGAAGTTTCCCAAAAGTTATTAACTCGCGTTGGTTTTCCATGTTGGATGGTTAACCATCCATCACGCGCTAAACGTTGTAATACTTCACGTAATGTTGTGCGTGTAACACCTATTAATTCTGATAACTCGCGCTCAGCAGGAAGTATAGAGCCCGGCGGAAAATCACCATTCCAAATTGATTCAACAATATACTCTTCCGCAAATCCGGCTGGACTTTTCGCTTTAAAAATTCTCATTCAATTCCCACTCGAGTTATCAATATTACTTCACTTAAAAACGATTAACCGACTGATTGTACCAGACGAAGCAAAACTAACAAGTAAAGTCACTTCATTAAATCATTTACAGCGGCTGTCGAATATCTGCCCGTCGGTATTTTTCAATGAATATTACCATACTGGTTACTTGTAAAAATAATCACCGAGTCTAGCTTGAAAAAAAACCATGCAATGCAACTGAACCTTATATTACATAACCTGAAATTAACTTAACTTAACGAATGAATATAATCCACATAGCTTGAACAATCATAGTCTTAATGTACGGAATAACGGCAGCAGCAAACATAAAGTGCGTGCTGGGACGACAGCTTTTCTTGCCACAAAGCATATTTACCCTTGCGCCTAGTTTAATGACTAAGTCATAATCTCATTGAGATATTAATATTTGGAAATACTATGAATTGGTTAGCAAATTTAGCACAGCAACGCACTCCTTGGGTTTTATTAGCATTAACTGCATTTACATTTGAAGTGGTTGCTTTATTTTTCCAATATCAAATGGGGTTAGAGCCATGCATTATGTGTATCTATCAGCGAACTGCGATGTTAGGGCTACTGATTGCAAGCATTATTGGGGCAATAAATCCAACTAACATGTTAATGCGTGTTAGCGCTTTATCTAGCTGGGCCGTTGCCAGTATTTGGGGCTATCTGCTTGCTCGTCAACATCTCGAGATGCAAACCACGACTGACCCTTTTGCATTTAGCTGCGAGTTTGAGCCGAACTTCCCCGTCCCGTTACATCAGTGGATACCACAATTCTTCGCCGCTACTGGTGACTGTGGCAATATTGATTGGCAGTTTGCTGGATTGAGTATGCCCGCTTGGATGGAAGTTATTTTTGGCGCATTTACTCTGATCCTGATAAGTGTTGTTGCAAGTCGTTTAATAATTAAAAAGTCGCTGTGATGATGACATTTTTTTCAAGCCAAGTAACGCTATTAAAACCATTTAAAATACGCCAACGTCAGCAAATTATTGCCTTAGCTTTAAGTATGTTAACGCCAATGCAAAAAATCGCTTTACGTATTTTAAAATTGCTTTTATTAACCCCTGTATTTTTATCATTAGCGTATATTGAAGGTTGGTTTTTGCTGCCTGTATTACTGATCACCGGTATGGCTTACCCCTTGCTTACGACTCCAGTGGAGATCAAGTTTGCTAAAGGGCATTTACAACAAGCGATTGCAGAGTTTACACAGGGCGAATAATTCGCCCTGTTATTTATTAAGATTTAACTTATTAATATTTAACTTATTAAAATTTGACTTTCCCTTCTAGTTTAGCGATGAGTTTGTCGCCAATTCCTTTCACCTGAGCCAAATCAGCAATAGACTTAAATTTACCTTGCTTGGTACGATAATCAACGATCGCCTGCGCTTTTGATTTACCAATACCTGGCAGTTGGATAAGTTGTTCGACTGTTGCTTGATTAACATTGACTAACTGGCTTTTTTCCGCACTTTCAGTTGCTTCGGTTTTAGTTACAGCTGCATTACTAGGCAATGAAATAGCGAGGCCAAGCACTACCACTATTAAAGTTAAAAACTTCATGTTTCTTCTCCATGATCCATACGTGGACTCAGTTAATAGTTGATTTTAATGCCCTCACTTTTGGACTACATCCAAATAAAGTCATACTGAAAAAGTGCGACCATTTAAATAAAGTAAAGTTGTACCTCTTTGTCAATATACCGATAGTAAAAAAATAAAAATGTTCACTTGCAAAAAGGCCAACAAACTATTACTGTACATAAAAACAGTAATCAATCAAGGTGAACATGTTATTCACCAAGCAAATTGGCAGGAGAAATCATGGCTGTTGTTGTTAAATATGTTGTAGAAAGAAACGGAGTCGAGCGTATGACGTTTACTACTAAAAAAGAAGCGGATGCGTATGATAAAATGCTTGATATAGCAGAGTCGCTTGAGATGATGCTAGAAAAAGTGGATGTCCCTTTAAGTGAACAACAAATTGAATCGCTTGCACTTGAGATTGCAAAAAGTAAAGACGACTTTATCAATGTACTCAAAGGCGCTAAAGATGTTGCCCCTGCTAAAGCAGCACCGGCTAAAACGAAGAAAACAGCAGAAAACGTGGCTGACTTAAAAGCCAGCACTGACAAAGCCGCGAGCTAATACCAACAAGTTAACAAATAAAAAGGAGCTTATAAAAAGCTCCTTTTTTGTTGGTCTGGTTATTATTAGGCCAGCGAGCCCTCTACTTCATCAAATAACTGCGTGATCTCTTTACTTGGAGGCGGTGTTGATAAGCTCACCACTACAATCGCAATACTTGATAAAATAAAGCCCGGTATAATTTCATAGATGATACTGCTAAGGCTCTCACCATTAATGGTTATTGGCGCATAGATCCACACCAACACTGTGCCAGCACCGACAACCATGCCGCTTATCGCACCTTGTAGGTTCATTCGCTTCCAATATAAGCTTAGCAATACTAATGGGCCGAATGCAGCACCAAAACCAGCCCAAGCATTACTGACTAAATCTAAAATCGAACTATCGCGATCATAAGCCAAGTAAATAGCAAATAATGCCACTAGTAACACACTAATTCGACCCACTAAAACCAATTCAGTTTGTGAAGCACTGCGGTTTAGATAAATCTTATAAAAATCTTCAGTTAGTGAGCTTGAGCATACTAATAGCTGCGACGAAATAGTACTCATGATCGCCGCTAAAATTGCAGCAAGTAAAAAACCAGCAATTAACGGGTGGAATATCAGTTCAGATAACACTAAAAAGATTGTTTCTTTATCGTCAATTAGCATTTGGTTTTCAATCATATAAGCAGCACCAAATAATCCAGTTAACACGGCACCAATTGCCGAAAGCGTCATCCACGACATACCAATACGACGCATGGTAGGCATATCTTTAACGGATCGAACTGACATAAAACGAACGATGATATGCGGTTGACCGAAATAACCTAAGCCCCATGCCATTGCAGAAATAATCGCGATGGTAGAACCACCAGCAAACCAATCGAGCATATTAAGTGCGTGGATCTCAGTCTCTTTGGGTGAACTCAATAATAAATCATAACGTGCGTTGGCTAATGTATCCATCACCGGCTGCTCTAACATCATGTAAGTTGCTACAGGAACCGCTAGCAAGGAAATAAACATAATGCAACCTTGCACAAAGTCAGTCAAACTAACGGCTAAAAAGCCACCAAACAAGGTATAAAGTACCACCACCCCCGTGGTAACGTATAACCCTGTTTCATAACTCATTTGAAATGAATTTTCGAATAATTTACCACCGGCAACAACCCCCGATGAGGTATAAAGTGTAAAGAAAACAATAATTACAATTGCCGAGATAACACGTAATATATTTTTATTATCAGCAAAACGGTTAGCAAAGTAATCAGGGATAGTAATCGAATCATTTGCTTTTTCAGTATACACACGCAAGCGTGGTGCGACTAAAAAGTAGTTTGCCCAAGCCCCCAGTACCAAACCAATTGCAATCCATACTTTACTTAAACCAAATAGATACATTGCACCGGGTAAACCCATCAGTAGCCAACCACTCATGTCCGATGCGCCGGCAGATAAAGCCGCTACTGCTGGAGATAAACTTCTTCCACCCAACATATAACCAGATACGTCGGCGGTAGACTGCTTATATGCATATAAGCCAATACCTAGCATTACGATAAAATACGCAGCTAAAGAAATAATCATTCCAGTTTCCAAATTCGCCTCCAACTCTGAAGTTAAAACCTGGCTTTTAATCCTAATAATGACTCACAAATCAGTATTAAATCAATATGATACAAAGTCATTATTGGTGTAAAAACCATCCTAGAAGTTGACTATAGCATGCTAAGGGTGAATAACTCCAATTACTGCGATAACCATGCAACCGTATGAGGTAAAGTTGTTTTTACGAGTTAAATAACAATTTACCAATAGAATATGGTAATTAATGCTTAATTACCCTAGGATTAGATCAATGATTTCTTAAATAATCAATACTTTAGTATTTATATTGTAAATATAATTAATGCTATTTATGCTGTTTTACCTTATATTGCCCAAGTATTCGTTTAACTGATGTGGATCCATTTTTTATGTATTTTTATGCTGCACGCCAACCAATTTTAGATCGAAACAAAGAACTTGTAGGTTATGAGTTACTCTTTCGTGACGGCGTTGATAATGTGTTCCCAGATATTGATGGCGATGAGGCAACAACTCGGTTGATTGAAGGCAGCCAATTTAATTTTGGTTTAGAAGATCTCACTGATAATAAACCAGCGTATATCAACTTTACGCTGGAAACGTTACAAAAAGGCTACCCAACACTACTGGGTAAAGATCAGATTGTTGTAGAAATACTCGAAACAATTCAACCGGGGAAACGCTTACTAGCAATAGTCAAAGAGTTAAAAGAAAAAGGCTACACATTGGCGTTGGATGATTACATCCATCAACCTGTGTGGCGTCATTTTTATCCCTTTATTGATATTATAAAAATAGATTTTCTCAGTTGCGAACTGGACACTATCCATACCATAATCGAAGAAGTTAAGCCTTATCCGCATATAAAGTTATTAGCTGAAAAAGTAGAAACCTATGAAAAGTACCAATTAGCATTAGAGCTTGGCTTTGCTTACTTTCAAGGGTTTTTCTTTTCCAAACCAGAAATGGTGCAAAGTAAAACTTTGCCGCCATCGGAAATCGCATTGGCTGAACTGCTTTATGAGACCTCTGTTGTCGAGGTTAATTTAAAGAAAATTACCGACGTATTTGAGCGAGATGTAAATCTTTCCTATAAATTATTGCGTTATAGTAATTCAGCGGCATTTAAGCGCAGAGCAGAGATCAGCACCATCAAACAAGCACTCATTGTGTTAGGTGCGCAAGAGATCAAAAAGTTTTTGTCGTTATTGTTTGCTGCTCAAGTAGCTGGTGATAAACCTGCAGAATTAATACGGCTTTCGTTAACCAGAGCGCGCTTTACTGAGCTACTGGCTATAAACCACAGTAAACTCAAAGATACTGGGATGGCTTTTTTAACCGGTATGATGTCATTAATGGATGCCATATTGGATGAAGATATGGCCAGTGTAATGAAAAAACTGCCATTATCGAATGACATCAAATTAGCTTTATTAAATGATGAGGGTTTGCTGGCACAGTATCTGCGATTGGTAAAACAGTATGAGCAAGCTAACTGGCAAGGCGCGAATGCGATTCAAGGTGAGTTAGGCTTAGCGGCTGAAAAAGTGCCAGATGCCTACCATGACGCTGTACATTGGGCGAATGAGCAAATGAAAGTACTCGGTGGATAATCTCGCTTTGCTTTGAAAATAAAAATGCCAGCTTAGATGCTGGCATTTTTATTTATTTTTAAACTGCACACTAAAGGCTTTCTAAAAAGTCTTCATCGAAGTCTTCAGGCTCTTCTTCGATCGGTGGATTACCGTCATGTAGTTCATAGAGTTGACGTTGAAAGTAAATATCTTTCATAAAAATATACGGATCAAGCGATTCATTTAATAAGCTTTCTTGTGGAATTAATGAAGCACGTGCCTCAACGGCTTTCAGCACAAACACCAGCACAGTTTGTGGCGTTGTTAAGGCTATCTCCGGTAACACAAAATTATCAACCACATCACCGGTTAAATTACGTGCTGTTGAAGGGCCCATGCCGGGTAGCATTAAATAAGCACCATCGCCAATTCCCCACACACCGAGAGTTTGCCCAAAGTCTTCATCGACAATATTTAAACCAAGTGATGTAGCCACATCAAACAAGCCAAAAATACCGACCGTTGAATTAACTAAAAACCGCGCAACACTAATTCCTGCATTACCAGCCTTACCTTGTAAGCTGGCATTGATGACATCGGTTGGCGCACTAATGTTATCGGTAAAGTTAACAACACTGCGACGCACCGGAGTTGGCGTGACGGCTACATAACCAACGGCAACAGGACGCAGCACATAAGCATCCAGCACATCCATATTAAAATCGTACATTGGCCGGTTAAATGATTGTAGTGGGTCCCGCTCATCTACTTTTTCATCAGGAACTTGCGCGCATCCTGCAAGTACAAGTAATGCCAATAAAACTAAACTCTGTCTTAACATCTTTGATCCTTTTAAGGTATTAATTCATTGATAAGTAAATCATAAGCCTGAGTTTGGCTGCGCTCTAAGACTTCAGAACGCCCTTCTAACTCACCCGTTGCAGGCATTACCGAGGCATCTTTTGAAATACGCGCGGTTAAAATTATTTGCTCAACACTTGAAAGCGTTAATCCGGCAACCATGGCATTACTATCACTTAACTGCACTTCAATTGGAAAACGATAATCTGTCAACTTAACCACAGCTAATGGCATTGGCGGGCCATTGGCAGCCTTAGCAAATACAAATAAGGTGCCTTGCGTTGGCAGCTTGTCTACAAGCTGTTGCGCAAGATCAACTGTGACTTTAATAGTACTCGTTTGGGCTACGTTATTATCTTCGTCACTGCCCTGCTGAACTTGTTGCTGTGTATTTCCAGCAGTAATATTTTCTTCAATTTCAGTAATCCGCTGAGCAATCATGCTATAACGTGAGTCTTGCTTATCCATACTATTTAACAGTACTTCAAAAGCGGCTTTTGCTTGTAACCAATCATGACGTTCATAAGCAATTAACGCCAACAATGAAATAGCATCAAGGTTAGTTGGATCGTCTTTAAGCACTTTAGAGAGCATACCAGCAGCGCGGGTCATATTAGCATCGCTGCCCTCAAGTAATAACACTTGGCTATAACTGATCAGCACAGGCATATTGTCAGGATCCAGACGCAGCACTTTATCAAATGACTGTTGCGCCATATCGTATTCGTTCAGTGACATAGCAACCCGGCCAAGTAACATCCAGGCCACTTGATCATCACCACTTTGGGCAAGTTTAGTACGTAACCCTAACGCAAATGCTTGCAATTCATTTTGGCTTAGAGGCTCACCTTGTTGCATTACAGCTCGCTCACCGTAGGCAGGTAAATTATCCATCGCACTGTGCCAATTCTGCAATTGTTGCTGGGAGCCCGTCGCAGTATAAAATATAACTGTAAACGCCACCAAAAAGGCACTGCCTGTTAATGCAAAGATACGGTTGTTACCTTTACTCATTAGCGACTTTTCAGGTGATAACTCATTCAGTAAACGGCGTTTAAGTTCAACCACCGATTCATCATGGTTAACTTGATCGATACGTTGCTCTGACAAATCGTTCGCCAACTCACCAAGACGCTGATGAAAAATAGCAATAAGCTCTGAGTTAGCATTGTAAGTAAGGCTTTGTACGCGCTCTTTACTCAAAAAAGGCAGAGCAACAAACGCCACAGCTAATAAGGTTAATAATACAAAAGCAACCCACATTAGTATCATTTAAATCTGCTCCTGACGTTCGTTTTGCGCAATGAGCTTGGCTAATTGCGCTTCATCTTGCTCACTCCATGTTTGTTTAACCGCGGCCTTTCGTTGCCGAAAAATAATAAACCCAAAACCAAATACCACAATCAATATCGGTAAGACCCACAACACCAATGTTGCTGGTGTAACAGGAGGGTCGTAATGAACAAAATAACCATAACGGTCAATCATATATGCAATCACATCGTCTTTCGATTTGCCCTCTTTCACTAAAGCTAATACTTTTTCGCGAAGATCTTTAGCAACCACGGCATCTGAATCGGCAATATTTTGATTCTGACATTTAGGGCAACGTAATTCTTTGGTCAACTCTGAAAAGCGTTGTGCTTGTTCATTGTTATCAAACTGATAACGGTCTTGTTCAGCCATAGCGATGCCACTGATAAGCATGATCAATACAACTAAAAAATATTTCATGGCTGTAACTCCTGCATTAAGGGCGCAAATTTAGCACGCCAGACTCGCGGGTTTATATCGCCGGTGTGATGCAATAAAATAGTGCCTTTACTGTCCACTAAAAAAGTCTCCGGCGCACCCGACACACCTAGATCAAGGGATAAAGTGCGGTGTAAATCAAGAATATTAAACTGATACGGATCACCGGCCCGACTTAGCATTGACTTAACTTCTTCACGCAGCGCTGGCAAATCAAATTCACCATCAAAATCGGCATCATAACTTTGCACATAGTAAAGCCCGATAATTTTAACGCCTTGCTCACGCAATTGGCTTAAATAATCTAATTCAGCTAAACAAGTAGGACACCAAGTGCCCCAGACATTAAGTAAATAGACATCGCCTTTTAATTGGCTATCCTGCCAACGCTTTGAGTCCTGCATTAAATCAGGTAAATCAAAAGCTGGCATTGGCTGACCTAAACGGCCAGTTTGCAGTTCTCGAGGATTAGAAAACAAACCTTGGAATAAAAACACACATACTAAAGCAAATGCTAGCAGCGGTATCAGCGCTAATAATTTGCGATTCATACTAACTGCTCCTCTGATTTATCAGACTTCTTTTTGCTCGTGCGATAGCGTCGATCACCCAAAATCATAAAGCCAGCGAGTGAAATCAACACACCACCAATCCACATCCAACGTACATAGGGTTTATGATAAATTCGCAGTGACCAACCACCGTTACTTAACTGCTCACCCAACGCCAAATATAAATCGCGGGTAAAACCAGCATCAATTGCCGCTTCAGTCATAAATTGCATACCAATATCATAGCGGCGCTTTTCAGCATGCAATACGGTAACTAGCTTATCATTTTTCAGGACACTCACTTCTCCCGCATGGCCACTGTAGTTTGCCCCACGAATAGTATTCACCCCTTCAAAACGATACTGGTATTGATTTAACTCTACGATCTCGCCCGGTTTCATTGAGACATCACGCTCAACAGAATACGCCGAGGTTAACGTAACGCCCGCAATAACAAAAGCGATACCAATATGACCTAACACCATTGCCCAATAACTAAGCGCTAGCCTTTTAAGGCCTTGGCTAAAATTAGTTTGTACGGTTGCTTTAACATACAAGTCAACACCGGTAGTCACCACAATCCATACCGCAAGTGTGGTTGCCAATAACGTTAAAGGTGCAACAACGGCATAGCTTGAATACAACCAAGTGGCTGTTATAACAATGCTTATTAGCGCAGCAGTAAGTAATTTATTTTGCAAAAAAGACCACTTATTTTGCTTCCAACGTAGCAAAGGCCCTATGCCCATTAGAATGGCAAACGGTACCAAAAGAATGGCAAACATTTTATTAAAAAACGGTTCGCCAATTGAAATGCTGCCTAAGCCCATTTCTTTATGCACCATAGGTAATAAAGTACCCAGTAACACAATAAAAGTAGCCACCACTAAAAATATATTATTGAGCCATAATGCCACTTCACGTGATACCAGCTTATAACGTCCTTCACTGCGCACTTGCGATACTCTAAAGGCGTATAACGTTAATGCGCCACCGACGACGATCGCTAAAAACGCTAAGATAAATAACCCGCGATCAGGGTCGGTTGCAAAGGCATGTACAGACACGATAATGCCAGAGCGAACAATAAATGTGCCCAGTAAACTCAATGAAAATGCCGCTATAGCAAGTAGTACTGTCCATGATTTGAACACACCGCGTTTTTCAGTTACCGACAATGAGTGCAATAATGCCGTTGCCACAAGCCATGGCATGAGTGATGCGTTTTCAACGGGATCCCAGAACCACCAACCGCCCCAGCCAAGCTCAGAATAAGCCCACCAGCTACCAATTGTGATGCCTAAGGTTAAAAAGCCCCACGCAGTCATAGTCCACGGACGTGACCATTTAGCCCAGGTATTATCTAGCTTACCGGTTAATAACGCTGCAATAGCAAATGAAAATGACACAGATAGTCCCACATAGCCCATATACAGCAAAGGCGGATGGATGATCATGCCAGGGTCTTGCAATAACGGGTTGAGGTCGCGACCTTCAACAGGAAAATACGGCAGTAATAATTCAAACGGGTTCGACATCCACAGGGTATAAAGCATAAAGCCAACCCCTAAAAAGCCTAACACGCCCAGTACACGTGCTCGCAATATCCAAGGTAGTGAGTTAGAACGCACCGCAACGACTGCAGTCCAACCTGCTTGCATCACTAACCATAACAAAATAGCGCCTTCATGGCCGCCCCAAGTCGAAGTGATTTTATAATACCAAGGTAAAGTACTGCTGGAATGATACGCTACGTATGCAACAGTAAAGTCATCAGTTAAACTTGCGTAAATAAGGGCTGCGAATGCCAACAGCACAAATACAAATTGGCCAACGGCTAATGAAGGCGCTGCACGCATTAGTCGTAAATTACCAGTATATGCGCCCCATAAAGGAAAAATACACAATAAAACACTCAGCACCATGGCCAGTGTTAGGGAAAAATAACCGATTTCTGGGATCATCTTAATTGCCACTTTCTAAGTTATATTTAGGTTTCTCATGTTTGATTCCCTTTACCGCTTCAGCAACTTCAGCTGGCATGTATTCTTCATCATGCTTTGCCAATACTTCAAACGCTTCAATTACATTCGGTTCAACCAACACCCCTTGCGCCACAATCCCTTGTCCCTCACGAAATAAATCCGGCAAAATACCTTGGTATTTAATCGTGACTAAAGGGCCAGTATCAATTAATTTAAAGCTGACTTGTAAGCTGGTTTCATCTCTGATCACAGAGCCTGGAACCACCATGCCACCAATACGTAATTTTTGACCAATATGTGGTTTTTCTTTAGCTGGGCCTTTACCTTCGACTAATTCACTCGGGGTATAAAATAAATTAATGTTCTCTTGCAGCGCATACAGCACTAAACCAATTGCAGCCCCAACACCAAATACAATGGCTGCTACAGCTAACAGACGTTTTTTGCGTCTTGGATTCATAGTTGTTGCTCCTGTTTAGCCTGCTGAATACGCGCTTCTCGTTCAGCTTGTTGCTGCACAGAAGCCATAATGCGCTTGGTATCATTTAAAGAACTAACTAAAATACCTAACAAAATCAATGCACATGTACCAAAAGAGAGCCATACATAAAAACCATAGCCGCCCATGGCAATAAAATCAGAAAAAGAATCAAACTGCATAACTAGCCCCTATTTAACAACTGACGCACCCAAGGGCGGTGCTTCTCACGTTGTAAAATTTCATTTTTAAGACGCATCAACGTCACCGTACCAACAAAACCAGCGAAGGCGACTATATTTACCATTAATGGCCAAAACATACTTGAATCAATAGCTTTCGTGTCAAACTTAGTAATAGTGGCACCTTGATGCAGGGTGTTCCACCACTCAACCGAAAAATGGATAATTGGCAGATTAATAACCCCGACAATCGCCAAAATAGCTGCAGCACGACCCGCTGCTTTTTTATCTTCAAAGGCATGGTATAAAGACAACACACCTAAATATAAAAATAATAGAATGAGCTCAGAGGTAAGCCGTGCATCCCACACCCACCATGCCCCCCACATAGGTTTGCCCCATGCAGCGCCGGTGATTAATGCGATGGCTGTCACACAAGCACCAACAGGTGCAATAGCAATCACTGCCAATTCAGCATTACGAAGTTGCCATACTAAAGCGATCACTGCCGCAATCGCCATCGATGAATAAGCCCCCATCGATAGGATCGCTGAAGGGACATGAATAAAAATGATACGATAACTGTCTTTTTGCTGATAGTCGGCAGGCGCATAGGCTAACCCCCAGACCCAACCAACGAGCATACAGACAACCGTTATCACGGCAAAATAGGGCAGTAACGTATTACATAATTGATATGCACGATCTGCTTTAGCGTAGGGATGTAACCACTTCCACATATTAACTTACACTCACTTTCAATGCTGACGATATGGCGATTGGTGCGCTGATAATAGCAATGACGAGCATCGCACCAAGAATAGCAAGCTGACCACTATAATCCAGCGACATAGTGCTGGTATCAATAGCGGACGTTGCAAAAATTAACACTGGGATATACAAAGGTAATACGAGCAAACTCATCAAAATGCCCCCTTTTTGTAACCCCACGGTAAGCCCAGCACCAATGGCGCCGATAAAACTAAGTAATGGTGTACCTAACAATAAAGTAAGCACAGTCGCTATTAACGCTTGATTGTCTAGGTTTAGCAACAGTGCAAACAGCGGTGTCATTAACACCAGTGGTAAGCCAGTAATCAACCAATGGGCGACGACTTTGCCAAGTACTGTTAGCGGTAACGGATATGATGAAGCAATTAATTGCTCTAAACTACCATCATTAAAATCATCACGAAATAACTTATCTAACCCTAACATGGTTGATAGTAATGCAGCGACCCAAATAATGCCCGGCGCCATACGCGCAAGAAGACCCGGTTCAGGGCCAATCGCTAGCGGGAATAAAGTAATAACAATCAAAAAGAACAAAATGGGATTAACAATTTCAGCACGCTGGCGAAAGGCCAACTGTAAGTCTTTTTTACAAACGGCACTAAACAGCTGCCAATATGAATGTTGGCGTAACATCAGTGTCGGTACTCCAGCGTCACGGTTTGTAACTGTGCAAAGTGGGTAGTTAAGTCTTGATGGGTGGTTAATAAAATCGCCCCACCTTGCTCAAGGTGAGTTAAAAATCGTTGTTGTAAAAACGCAACACCGGCTTTATCTAGCGCTGTAAAAGGTTCATCAAGTACCCATAACTTCGCATCATTAAGCCACAGTCGAATCAATGCAACACGGCGCTGTTGCCCTGCTGATAAAGTACGCACTGGCACATCTTCAAGGCCGACTAAACCAATTTTAGCCAGTAACGGATACAGGTCTTGAGCGGTGTTATAACCTTGTATTTGCAACCAAAAGCGTAGATTTTCAATCGCACTCAGTTGGTTATTTACGCCGGTTTTATGACCGATAAACAATAACTCACGGGCAAACTCATCATAATTTTTTACAATCGATTCACCCTGCCACATCACTTGCCCTTCATCAGGCGCAGAAAAACCCGCAATTATACGCAATAATGATGTTTTACCAGCCCCGTTTGGGCCTGCTAATTGCATGATTTGACCTGATTTCAAGCGGAAATTAAGATCCGCAAACAAACAACGGTCTTGCTTGATGCAGGTGACGGACTTAATGTGTAACAAGATGATGATTCTCTATACCCAAAATTAGGCGTTAGTCTAGCATAATGATAGGGTAATACGAATAATGCTTTACACCGATTAATGAAAACTTGATGTAAAATAATGAATAAACCTACACAGATAACATTAGCCAATTCGCTTTCTGTCAGTCATTCGTCGCACAATGGCGCAGGACAGCAAATACCAGTTCTGGGCGAACAAACGCTCAGTGCCAAAAATATTGTATTTGCTAAAGGCTCAGTGCAGCTGGAAGTGTACGTTGACAAACATTGGCAAACATTACGCTTAGCTACCACTGAGTCGCAAAGTACCCCAGCAAGAATTGCCAGTGCCGATATTCAACTTAGTCATGATGGTAAGCAACTGACTATTTTGCCAACACAAACAGCAATAAGTCTGCATCAAACAAAGCAATTACAAAGCATTTTAAATTTTATCAACAGCGGTGATCAACTCAACAATAAGCCATTGTCATTACAAATTATTTTACAGCCTGCTGCAAAATTACTATTAAACCAATTAGATGCCAGTATTCCTGTTAATAAAGAACTCGCACAACTATTACATAATGAAACAGGGCTGAAAGCCATTATCACCCCAAACAGTCGCAATTTTACCTTGAGTATAGTTAACCGTTTTGCTGATACTTTGCACCAACAACCAATCAGCCAAGCAAAACTTGCGGTTTGGTTAACTAAGCTGGTACCGCAAGGGCAACTTCAGTTAGATAAAAACACGATAACCCTGAGTTTTAATAATTATAACGGTAATCTCAAACTGACTGTGCCGCCCAGCAATAACCAACTTCACAGCCAACACCAAGCCAATACAGTGGCGCAAAAAGTACAACTCATCGCTGTTAATGAACAACTTATAATCAAAACACAACAACCTAAAATAGCTTTGTTGCTAAAAAATTCATTAACCCACACTTTTCAGGCACTGGTACAGAAAAGCCAACTATCAACACCGACAAATTTTCCTACAACGCCAGTCAGCCCATCACTAGTCAGTAGCAGTCCGATCAGCTCGTGGCTACAGCACAGTTTTGCCGATTTAAAAACCCGTATCAACGATGCAGTACGCTATTTTGAAAGTAAACCATTTAGTCAGCTTAGCCCAAGCAGCGCTAAACCTAGTATGGCGACCTCAACCCAGCGGCTAATACAGGCGCCACAAACAGAGCAAACCTTGTTGCCAAAATCGTTAACGCGAATAAACCTTGCGGCACTGGCAGTTAACCATCCCCAGCCATTGCAAGCAGATATAAGTCAAGCGACATCATTACCTAAAAACTTTCATCAAGCCCCCCCATTGGTGCAGATATTCCAGCAATTAAAAGCGGGCTTAGCCAGCATTACACAAGCAATACAATTACCCATGGCAGTAGCCGCCCCACTGCAGCCAAATAAAACGGCACTGACTGAACCAGTACATAAAAATACACCAGCAACGACTGAGCAAACTAAGGCTACATCGGCAGTTAATTCACAAAATATTGCTGTTACATCACCACAAAAACAGCAACAAGCTGGCCCTTTACTATCCAGCTCAAACCCAAGCAGTGACAGTAAACCTATTGGCACGGCAACTAACCACGGCGAAGCTCTCGCAAAAACAGTAAAAAACGCTGTTGCAGATCAAAGCATCCAAAAAAATGACGTGCAACCACCACTGCTTGCAACCACAGCTAAAGTGAGTACTAACAAAACAGAGCAACTCGCAGCACTTTCATTACCCACGCAGTTAAAAGGGCCGCTTACAACAGGTTTACCAATCAGTCAGTTAAGCTTGCCACTAGAAGCCAAATTGCTGGCGTCGCTACTAAAAACTCCTCTCGAAAAACCATTACCTAATTTTAACATCTCCGCAGCCCGTGATAAGCAGCAAGTCGCGGCGCAAATCGATAAATTTATCAATACTAAAGTCAGTGATAATGTTGATTTGAATCGATTAGTTAATCAGGCTTTTAGCCGGATGATTGATAGTCAATCGCTGCAACCGTTAACCATTCAACGAGAAATACTCAGCGTTTTGCGCCCTGAAAGCTTAACCCCAAGTGCGCTGCAAAATAGTTTTAGCCAATCCCTTGAACACTTAGCGGTGGGTATTTTAGCCACCCCAAGCTTGGCGAATATCAGTGCCTTAAATTTTAACAGTCAAAGTTCATTAGATGCCCTACTACAAGTATTAGTACCAAACTTTAAAGCGACTAATCCGCAAAAACTCCAAGAGCAATTACTGCAACCGCAATCACAAGCATTGGCCGCGGAGCTGAGCCAAATAAAAACGGCAATCAGCCAAGTTAATAGTACTCCTATTAATCAGCAGTCGGATACAAATCCGTTGGTACAGTTTTTATTACCGATGCGACTGCCACCGGACACTGCACAAACCGAAATATCATTAGGACAATATAAAAAACCCAGTAAAGATCAACTCGAAGGAAAAAATGTTTGGTTTGTCCGGCTTAATTTTGATTATGCCGAGCTGGGTCAGTTGCAGATCACCGCAGAGTTGATGGATAAGGCACTCGATTGCCAATTGCTGGCATCAAGCCAAGAGGTTACAGCAATGGCGCATCCTCACCTTGAAAGTCTGCGCCATAAACTCACTGCTCATGGCTTACAGGTAGGCGAACTGGCACTTAGTCAAGGCGCGCCACAACACCAAGCATTTTACCAATCCCATGCCATTATTAATATAAAGGTTTAGACTATGAGTGAAAGTTCTCAACATAAATCTGCAATTGGCTTACTTTACGAAGCAGGCCGCGCACCAACAGTAGCCAGTAAAGGATTTGGCAAGCTGGCAGAAGAAATTATTAAAGT
Organism: Pseudoalteromonas prydzensis; assembly: GCF_011050055.1. Classification (GTDB taxonomy): domain Bacteria; phylum Pseudomonadota; class Gammaproteobacteria; order Enterobacterales; family Alteromonadaceae; genus Pseudoalteromonas; species Pseudoalteromonas prydzensis_A. The sequence goes on from NZ_DRGM01000037.1 coordinate 51,285, forward strand.
CGCGGAAGAAAAAGGCATTTTGATCCACAAAGATGAAGCCTTGGCAAAAACATTATCGCATTTAGAGCTAGGTGAGGAGATCCCCAAAGAGTTGTATTATGTGATTGCCGAGTTGATTGCTTTTTCGTATGTACTACGGGGAAAGTTTCCACCAGGCTGGCAAGACTTTCAAGGTAAGTTAAATATTAAGGCTTAAGCAGCAAAAAAGCGCTAATTAGCGCCCTTTTGCTGATGTAACGACATTAATAATTCAGCTTCGGCGCGAGGCAGCTCGCATTCACGAATGATCTCTTCGAGATCCGCGCCTAACTCAACCATTTTGACTGCACGAGAGTAAATTTTCGCATCAGGATCATCATACTTTTGCGCATCTTGTAATTGCGCTAATTCCTGATTACGCTGCTCCACAGCAACTAACCGCTTGCCAATACTTAGCATACCGGTACGCATTTCAGCCACTTCACTGCGTAAAATACTCAGCTGTTGTTGTGCTTCTTGCAGTTGCAGCGTTCGACTTTTTAACGCTGCAACGTGTTTATTATTATTGATAAAAATTAGCCCCAAACATACTATAACAAGTAACAATGAGACGCCAAGCAACGAGTATACCAACATAGTTCTTCCGTAAGCGTTATAAACCGCTCAGCTCGTCCCACTCTTCATCATTTAGCAATTTGTTTAAATCAACTAAAATCAATAATTCGCCATCGCGATTACTTACACCTTGGATAAACTTAGCACTTTCTTCTGTGCCAATGTTTGGTGCGCTGTCGATTTCTGAGCTGCGTAAATAAACCACTTCAGCGACACTGTCAGCGAGAATACCAATAACTTGCTCTTCTGCTTCGATGATCAAAACCCGTGAATTATCCGTTGCCTCAGCCGACATTAAACCAAATCGTGCGCGGGTATCAATAACGGTTACAACGTTACCACGTAGGTTAATGATCCCTAATACATAGCTTGGCGCGCCAGGTACTGGCGCAATTTCTGTGTAACGCAAAATCTCTTGGACTTGCATTACATTTACGCCATAGGTTTCTGATTCCAGCTTAAAAGTGACCCATTGCAATACTTCATCATTGCCGTCGGTATTTTTACTGGTTGATAATAATCTTTGTTCACTCATGTTAGTACTCCGAATATCGTTACTGCTCGCGGCTATCTAAGCCCTGCTCTAATAATTGATTTAAGCTTTGCACATCAATTAAGGCACACATTTTTTCTTTAATTACACCTGCAAGCCAAGGCCGTTTACCACTTTTAGCTCGCCATTTCACATCCTCACTACGAAGTGTGATGTTATTTACTAGCTTTTCTGCCAACAATCCCCATTGGCTATCACCTAAGGTGATCAAGTATTGGTAGTTTAATTTGTCTTCTAACTCTTGGGTATACTTTTCTGGCATCACCCAACGAGCGGTATCAACCACATTCAGGTTTTCTTCACGATTGAGCATAACCCCTTTAAACCATTTAGGTTTACCAAACAGTTGGTTTACTTCACCTAATTGATGAATGCCCCCAAGCGCCTTGAGGGGTACTGCAAGGGTCAGCCCCGCTACTTCAAAAAATAATGCTTGAAATTCGCCATCAAAGTAATCCTCTTGACGTTGTACTGGCGTTTTCGCTTCAACGACATCAAGTTGTCTATTAACTTTAGCTATATCATTGATATTAGCTTGGATCTGCGGTTTCTCAAGGGATGGTGTAATTTGTGGCGGTATTTCTTCTTCAGCACTTGGTTTTGGCTCATCCAGTGCACCTGGTTGCACAATCGTTTGCTGCGACGCTTTCGCTGGCATTTTATTGCTAGTGTCTGTCGATGAAACTTGTTCGAGTAATTTTGCAACCGGTTCTAAGTCCGTCGACTTTTCTTCTTCGCACAGTAAAGCCCCCAAGTACTGGGTCATTACTTTTTCATTAGCAAATAATTGCTTACTCATTCATTAACCTTGTTCAATTAAATAATCGAGTAATGCACGATAAGCATAAACACCTCTTGAGCGTGGACAATACTGAACCGGTACTTGCTGGGCTAAACTTGCATCACGAAACTTCGTATCTACAGGTATTACCCCTGGCCAAACCTTTTCTTGGTAGCTCTGCTGTAATGTTTTATATGCCTCGAGGGATGCATTGGTGCGCTTATCATACATTGTCGGAATAATGGTATATTGATACTGCTTTGATTGCGAGCTTTGCATTAATTCCATGGTTCGCATCATGCGGTCCAGCCCTTTTAGCGCTAAAAACTCCGTTTGCACCGGCACTAAAATCCGTTCACTGGCAGCCAACGCATTCACCATTAAAACACCCAGCACTGGCGGACAATCTAATATAGCATAATCATAATGTTCACTGATTTTTGTTAGCGCTTTTTTTAAAATCAACCCCATCCCCGTTTTATTACCCATACTGCGATCTAAGGTGGCTATCGCCATGGTAGCAGGCAAAATGTCTAAATTATCAATATTTGATGGGCAAAGCGCTTGTAAAATCTCTTCACTGACCATCGCGCTACCACGGGCAAATACATCATATACACTGACTTCTAAATCTTCAGAGTCAATGCCAAAGTAATAGGTTAAAGATGCATGGGGATCAGTATCAATCAGTAATACTCGCTTTCCTTGCAGCGCTAATATGCCAGCTAAACTCACAGCCGTGGTGGTTTTCCCTACTCCGCCTTTTTGATTCGCTACCGTCCAGATTTTCACATCACACCTTATTTTTTTTCATTGCGCGTTGTAATTCGTATGCCACCATGTGGGAGTTGGATCACTTTAATGCTGTTATCATCACTTGGCAACTCAATTGCTTGCGGCTCTGCTGCTAGTTGCTGCGTTTCTAGCTCCTCAGCGACTGCTGGTTTCGCTGGTAAACCATATTTAGATAATGCCACCACTACTTTACGATTTTCTGCACGACCTTGCTCGGTGTCATTCTCGGCGAAGGGTGAATACTGACCATAGCCTTCTATAGCCATTCTCGCAGGATTAATGCCCAGCGTATCTAGTTCGACTAAAATAGAAGTGGCCCGTGCCACAGACAGCTCCCAGTTTGAACGAAACATTTCATTATGAATAGTTTCATTATCGGTATAACCACGAACACGAATGTAATTATCAACGGGCGCAATTATATCTTTTACTAATTTGATCACTTGTTTTGCACGTAAGTGTGCCACGGCACTACCACTTGAAAACAACATCCCAGAGCTTAATTCAATAATCAACCAATCTTGGTGTAGCTCTAAACTGGCTTCGCCGTCGCGTATTTCATCAATTAAAGCTGATTGCAGTTTAGTCAGTAAACTATCCAGAGGTTTACCTAAATGCTTTTGTTTTATATTACTCGTATCACTTTGACCATCAAGCAGTTCAGGGCCAACTTCTTGCTTTTGAATACTTTCACCAAACAGTAGTTCTTTCTCAGGGCTGACTCTATCGGTTAATAAACCAGTGCCAGTTACGCCCTGGCCTGCTTGGGAATGCTGACGAGCTGATTTATCAAAAACTTGCTCCAGCGAATCAGATAAAATTTGAAAGCTTTCTTCTTTATTGATAGCAATGGCATACATCACCACAAAAAAAGCAAACATAATAGTCATGTAATCGGCATACGAAACCAGCCAACGCTCAGTATGTTGATTTTTATTCGATGAATGGCGAAGACGGCGGCGTATCATTATTGTTGTAACTGAGTTGGTCGCTCAACGCGATACGCTTCAAGTTTAAGCTCAATATTGACCGGACTATCGCCTTGGCTCATCGCAATAATTCCTTCAGCGAGTAGCTCATGGTAAAGCATTTTTTGTTCAACTTGCTGCTGCAGTTTGTTAGCCATTGGCAAAAACAATAAATTGGCTAAGCCAACACCGTAAATAGTCGCGATAAATGCCGTTGCGACACCGGCTCCTAATTTTTCGGGATCAGTGATAAACGACATCGCCTGAATAAGCCCAAGCACCGCACCTAAAATACCAATGGTAGGGCTGTAACCGCCCAACGCTTCATAGACACGACTGGCCTCAAGTAAACGCTCACGCTCCAGTAATAAATCAATTTCGAGTGTGTCTCTGAGCTTTTGCTCACTATTACCATCAATGAGTAAACTCAACCCTTTGGCAACGTAAGGGTCTGAGTGCGTCAACGCAATCTCTTCTAGTGCCAAATACCCTTCTTGACGCGCTTTCTGTGACCAACTTTTAACTTGCTCAATTGCCCCATCAATATCATGACTCGGCGGAAAAAACACCCAATGACTAATCTTTAATACTTTGCTAAAAGTACTGGCGGGTGTTTGCAGCATCACCGCTCCGAGTGTGCCACCGAGTACAATTATCAATGCTGGGCCATTAAATAATGCGCTAACGACCCCACCTTCCAATGAATAACCAAAGCCAATTGCAAAAAGTGCAACTAACAGGCCTAAAAATGACAGTTTATCCACAACCAATCTCACGAACTAACCGAGTAGCAACGTCGCTAAGCGCAATACTTGCCGATGATAATCCTGCACTTGTAACCGCTTGCGGCATGCCATATACCACACTAGTTTTTTCATCTTGTGCCCAAATAGTGGCGCCAGCTTGTTTCAACATTCTTGCACCATCGCGTCCATCGGCCCCCATGCCAGTAAGCACAACAGCGAGTACATCCCCCTGAAAGGCTTTCGCAGTACTGGCAAAAGTGACATCGACACTCGGTTTATAAGTGATCCGCACACTATCGTCTTCAAAAACCCGCAGTGTACGATTAGCACCGCGCCCTTCAATCAACATTTGTTGACCACCGGGTGCCAAATAAGCCACGCCAGGCATTAATTTATCCCCCTGTTGAGCTTCTTTTACTTGTATTTTACACAAACCATTTAAGCGGGCAGCAAACGCAGGTGTAAACGCTGCAGGCATATGCTGTATTAACAAAATTGGGTGTGGGAAATTAGCCGGTAACTGAGTCAAAATCGTTTGTAGTGCAACTGGCCCACCCGTAGAGGTACCAATGGCGACAATTTGATATTTTTTTCCTGATGCACGAATATTCGCGGTTGGGCTAGGCGCAGTACTGCGGTTAAAACTTCGATCAGGCTGAGTAATTGCAGGTCGTGTTGTAGTCGCTGTAGACGTGGGCGTCACTGGCGTTGTTGCTGTAGGCCGACTAAAACGTGATAATCGTCTGCGGCCAATTTCTTTTACTTTATTTTGTAGTAGTTTAATCGCGTCTTCATTATTACGGGCAATATCTTCAAACTTTTTCGGTAAAAAATCCAAAGCACCTGCATCAAGCGCATCTAAGGTAGCTGTTGCGCCATCACGAGTCAGTGAAGAAAACATCAGGATTGGCGTTGGGTTGGCTGCCATGATCTCTTTGACAGCACTAATCCCATCAAGCACCGGCATTTCAACATCCATAGTGATTACGTCTGGTCGTAATTGATTTGCTTTGTCTACGGCTTCTCGGCCGTTTACTGCAAAACCAATGACTTCAATATCCTTATCTTGCTCGAGTATTTCGCTCACTCTACGGCGAAAGAAACTTGAATCATCAACAACTAAAACTTTAACTGCCATTGGCATACTCTTGTTAAATTTTATCTGTGAGAGCCATGTTTAGCTCTCACAATAAGATAAGAATTGGACTAACCTGCGTAGTGTTTTAACAGGTTTGGCACATCTAAGATCAGCGCTATTCCGCCGTCAGAGGTGATCGTTGCACCTGCCATACCCGGTGTTCCTTGTAGTAAAGCATCAAGCGGTTTAATAACCACTTCTTCTTGACCAATCAATGAATCCACTACAAAACCAACTTGTTGCGTACCTATTTGTACAATTACAACATGGCCTTGCGCTTTGCGTAATGATCTGTCTGCACCTTTAACTAACCAATGTTCTAAATAAAACAACGGTCGTGCTTTCTTACGCACAATAATAGTTAATTGACCATCAACAACATTCGTTTTAGTTAGATCTAGGTGGAATATTTCATTAACACCAGCCAGTGGTAATGCAAATGTTTGCTCACCGACAACCACCATCAATGTCGGCAAAATAGCCAACGTTAACGGAACTTTAATTTCTAGGATTGTGCCAACACCTAGCTCAGATTGAATACTCACAGAGCCATTAAGCTGGGTAATTTTGGTTTTCACCACATCCATACCTACGCCACGGCCTGAAATATCCGAGATCTGCTCTTTGGTTGAAAAGCCAGGTGCAAAAATGAGGTTATACGCTTCCGTATCAGACAAGCGCGCTGCTTGTTCGTGGTCAAGTACCCCTTTATTAATGGCAATTTTTTTCAGCTTTTCAGGATCCATACCCGCCCCATCATCACGAATGGTAAGCAAAATATGGTCACCCTCTTGAGATGCTGACAATGTCACGGTACCTGTGCGCGATTTACCTGCAGCTTCACGCACATCTGGCATTTCAATACCATGGTCAACTGAATTACGTACTAAGTGGACAAGTGGATCAGCCAGTGCTTCAACTAAGTTTTTATCTAGATCGGTTTCTTCACCAACCAATAACAGGTTAATGTCTTTTTTCAAGCTACGCGCTAAATCTCGTACCACACGAGGGAAACGACCAAACACTTTCTTGATTGGTTGCATCCGCGTTTTCATCACCGCACCTTGTAAATCTGCTGTCACTACATCAAGGTTAGAGATGGCTTTACCCATCGCTTCGCTTTCAGTATTGGTGGCAAGGCTCACTAAACGATTACGAACTAATACTAACTCACCGACCATATTCATTATTTGATCGAGGCGCTTAGTATCAACGCGCACTGTGGTATCGGCTTGTGGTGGTGGCGCTTTTTTAGCCGCAGCAGGGGCTGGCGCAGGCGTTGCTGTAGGGGTTGGCTTTTCAACCGCCTTACTTGCTTCACTTGGAGCTGGTTTTTTAATTTCAGGCTTAGCGGCAACAGCAGCGGATGGCGTTGGCGCAGGTGCTGATTCTGTCGCTTGGGGAGCACTTCCTTTACCATGCAGTTCATCAAGTAAAGCTTCAAATTCATCATCACTGATTTCATCTGGGTTGGTGCTTTTCGGCGCTTCAATCGGCGCGGGGTTAGGAGCAGCAGCTTGGCTACTTGCAGTATTGTTGCTCACCATACCAAAGCTGCCAACACCATGTAATTCATCTAATAAGTTGTCAAATTCGTCATCAGTAATATCACTGCTCGATGAATCATTATGCACTGAACCGGTTGTGGTTATTGGGCTTTGGCCTTTACCATGCAGCTCATCGAGTAAACTTTCAAATTCATCTTCAGTAATTTCATCAATTTGAGTATCATTTTGGTCACTATCTACCTGACCATCAAATAATAAGTCAAATGCAAATGGATCGTCATCATCTAAAATAGCATCAGCATCTACGACTGGTGTAGGTGTCTCATCCACTGATGCTGCTGCACCACTGATTTCATCAGCAGTTGGCGGCAAACCTAACTTATGTAAAACGGCGAGTAGTTCAGGATTGGCAGGCTCTGGCTTTTCTCTGCTTTGGATAGTCGCGAACATTTCGTTAATTGTGTCGAGCGCTTGCAGGATAACATCCATCAGCTCAGAATTAACTTTTCGCACGCCTTGGCGTAATAAATCAAACACGTTCTCAGCGCCGTGACAAGCATCGACTAACTCAGTCATACTTAAAAAGCCAGCGCCACCTTTGACCGTATGAAAACCACGAAAAATTGCATTGAGTAATTCGGTATCATCTGGGTTATTTTCAAGCTCCACCAGCTGTTCTGACAAAAGCTCAAGAATTTCTCCAGCCTCTACTAGAAAATCTTGTAAAATATCTTCATCGACTTCAAAGCTCATGCAGTTTTCTCCTCTTAGAAGCCCAAGCTTGATAATAAATCATCTACATCATCTTGCCCTGAGACAACATCATCACGAGATTCTTTATCAATAATTGGCCCTTCAGGGCCTGCAAGTGTATTTTCAGCAGGCGGTTTTTCAATGGCTGGTGCTATTGTTTTTGTTTCGCTATCATCTTGGCTGCCAAATGCGGTTAACAAGTGGATCAAGCTGTCTTCTACTTCTCTAACTAATTCGATCACCCGACGGATAACTTGACCAGTCAAATCTTGGAAATCTTGCGCCATTAACACATTGGTCATCAGCCCTTGCAATTCATCCGTTTTAGCTTGTGAGTTATTCATGAAGTTATCTAAGCTATGACAGAGTGTTTTAAACTCTCCCAGCTCAATTTCACGATTCATGAGACGGTCCCACGTAGGTTTGATATGTGAAATTTCATCTGCAAGTTGTTGAGCAATTGGTAAGCTTGCTTCTACCGCATCCATGGTCTTGTTGGCAGCGTTTTCTGTCATTTCCATAACATAATTAAGGCGCTGCTTAGCATCAGGGATAGCTTCAGTCGTCAAGTCAGCTAAACGTGTATCAAGCTCAAAATTTTTCAACGCGTCATGAAGCTGACGCGTCAGTTTGCCTACTTCGGCGAATAATTCTGATTGCTCTTTTGACGCCGCATCAATAATTAATTGATCAGCTTTTTCTTGTTCACCGTTTTCAAGGTAAACCACAAGCTGACGGGCTTGTTCTAAACTGATCTGAGGCGCAGCTGGTGCTGACATAAGCCTCTCCTATTTATTTAACCTAAACGCTCAAACACTTTTTCCAATTTGGTCTTAAGTGTTGCAGCTGTAAATGGTTTAACGATATAGCCGTTAACACCAGCTTGGGCAGCAGCAACTATTTGTTCTTTTTTAGCTTCTGCTGTTACCATCAAAACTGGAAGATGTTTCAGGCTGTCATCGGCCCTAATAGCGCGCAACAAATCAATCCCTTGCATGCCCGGCATGTTCCAATCTGTTACCACAAAATCAAATTCTTGATTCTGTAACATCGGTAAAGCTGTTGAGCCATCATCAGCTTCTTGTACATTTGTAAAACCCAAATCTCTTAACAGATTTTTGATAATACGTCTCATCGTCGAAAAATCATCAACAACAAGAATTTTCATGTTTTTATCCAAAACATCCTCCGGTGAGGTCTGAACCTATATTTACTTACTACTAATTTATCCAGTCATTGATTTTTGCTTTGAGCTTAATCATCGCCTGACCATGTATCTGACTCACACGCGATTCGCTTACATCGAGTATATGTCCAATCTCTTTTAAATTCATTTCATCGTTATAATACAGCGACAATACTAACCCATCTCGTTCAGGTAAAGATTGTATAGCCGTTAACAATGATTGATTAAAACGTTCATTTTTAACGTTATTAAAGGGCTTGTCTAGCGCTAAATCATGTCCCACAGGGGTAATTACATCTTCATCAACCCCTAAGTCCTCTATTCCTAGCACTTTACTTGAATTGACATCATTAAGAATATGATGGTACTCATCCAGTGTAATATCAAGTTTTTCAGCAACTTCAATGTCTTTCGGCGCGCGATTAAGTTCGCTTTCTAGTTCGCTGATAGCCTCTGCTACTTTGCGGCTATTACGATGTACAGAGCGAGGAGCCCAATCGCCACGACGCATTTCATCAAGCATCGCACCGCGAATACGAATACCTGCAAAGGTTTCAAAGCTTGCGCCTTTACTTGCATCAAAGTTTTTTGATGCTTCAATTAACCCTATCATCCCCGATTGAATTAAATCATCGAGTTGCACACTCGCAGGTAAACGAGCGATTAAATGACACGCTACTTTTTTGACCAGAGAAGCATGTCGTTCAACAATCACATTTAAATTTTGTGTAGATTGATATCCCATCGCTTTATTCACCGATGCCGTCATAATTAGCCGTTTACTAGTTTTTCTATGAAAAATTCTAAATGGCCAGAAGGTTGATTAGGTATAGGCCATTTAACTGCTTTTGTCGCTAATGTTTTAAATGCTATTGCCGCAGGAGAACTTGGAAATAAATCAACAATCACTTTTTGCCGGCGCGTTGCTTTACGCATATTTTCATCATAAGGGACGGTTGCCACCAACTCCATCGATACATCCAAAAAGCGATCTGTTACTTTTGAGAGTTTAGCAAATAGTTCATGGCCTTCACGCATACTGCGCACCATATTAGCCACGATTTTAAATTTATATACGCCATGCTCACGGCTTAATACCTTGATTAATGCATAAGCATCGGTGATTGAGGTTGGTTCATCACATACTACCACCATGACATCTTGCGCTGCGCGCGAAAAACTTAATACCATGTCAGAAATACCAGCAGCAGTATCAACGATTAATATATCAAATTCGGTATTTAATTCGCTAAAAGCACGGATCAAACCGGCATGCTCAGAGGGAGAAAGTTCGACCATGCTTTGTGAGCCAGAAGTTGCAGGCACTATTTTTATTCCTGCAGGACCTTCGACTAAAATTTCATCAAGTTCACATTCACCTGATAATACATGAGATAGGTTGCGCTCTACTCGCAGTCCTAACATCACATCACAATTTGCCAAACCTAAATCGGCATCCAGTACTAATACTCGGTTTCCGAGTTGACCTAACGCAATCGCAGTGTTTAGTGAGACGTTAGTTTTACCAACCCCTCCTTTACCACCTGTGACAGCGATAACTTTAACGCCGTTATTATTGTTTTGACTCATTTTACGCAGGCCACTTGCTTGATCTAATACTGTGTTAATCATACATCCCTACTGTGCTTGACGCTACTGCTTGACGTCTTGAATGTTGTGCTTTTGTTCTTTTTAAATACAATTGTTCAGCTTTTTTTACTAATTTCTCTGCATTAGCGACCCGAATGTCCTCAGGAACGCGCTGACCGTTAGTAAGATACCCTATTGGGAGGCGATTTTGAATCGCTATACTGATAATCTCACCTAAACTTAGCGATTCGTCTAATTTAGTGAAAATACAGCCACTTAATTGTACTTTTTTAAAGTGCCTTACGGTTTCTTGTAACACGTTAATTTGTGCTGTGGCGCTAAGTACCAAATAGTTACGAATATCGACACGTTGATTACGCATTAGCGTATTTAATTGCTCGGTTAAGCGTAAATCACGTTGGCTCATGCCAGCGGTATCTATTAATACTAGACGCTTATTGCGTAAATGATATAAAACTTCTGCTAATTCATTGGCATCTTTTACTTGTTTTACACCACAGCCGATAATACGGCCATAAGTAGCTAATTGCTCATAAGCACCAATACGGTAAGTATCAGTAGTAATAAGTGCGACTTTATCAGCGCCGTACTTCTGTGCACCGAGGGCGGCAAGTTTAGCCACCGTGGTTGTTTTACCGACCCCCGTTGGGCCAACAAGTGCATAAACTCCGCCTTGGCGTAAAATTTCATTGTTCGTAGTATGCATTTGGTTTTCAACCATTTGCAACAGTGCTTGCCATGCTTGCTGACGTGATACATCATCAGGAATGAAACAGGCCATTTGCTCTGCGACTTCACTGTCGATGCCCATACCCACTAAGCGGTCAATCATGCAAGCACGAGTTGGATCGCGACGAGCCATATCTTGTTGCATTAAACCCGATACTTGATATTCAAGTAATTGACGCATCGCGGCCATTTCATCACGCATTGCGCTGATCTCATCAGTTTTTGCTGCGCTTTTGGTTGCCACTGGCGTATCTAAATCATCAAAACCACTTTCAAGCTCATCATCAAAACCTAAGCTGTGTGCTTGTGTTTGTGGACGAGGCGCGCTATCGCGACGAGCAAAATCATTATGTGCTTGAGGTTCATGGCGAGTTTGCGGTGCTTGATGTTGTTGCTGTGGCTGATACTGAGTTGCAGTATCAATCCCTGACTGGCTGAACATTGAGGCAAGCTCAGGTGAGCGCGGACGTGGTGATTGACGCTCTAATAATGCTTGTAGGCTGTCAGCTACCGCGGCTTGCGGTTCAGGCTGTGTACGTTGCGGCGCAGGTTTCACAAAGTTAGCATTGGTTTGTGCTTGTGCCATTGTAACTTGTGGCTGTGCTGGTGCTTTAGGGGCAGCTTTTTCATAATCAACGGCGGCGACAATCTCGACTCCATTGGCTAACTTTTTATTTGACATGATAACAGCATCTACACCGAGTTCATCTTTCACTTCTTTCAGTGCGGTACGCATATCTTTAGCAAAAAAACGTTTTATTTTCATGGTTCAACCCCTTTAAAATCCGATTATTGGCCTACTGAGCTGACAATCTTGATCTGTCTTTCGTCTGGTACCTCTTGGTAAGACATCACTCGCAATCCTGGAATGGTGTACTTAACAAAACGAGATAACACAGTGCGTAACATTCCTGACGTTAGCAATATCGAAGGTTCACCGGCCATTTCTTGGTTTTGATGCGCTTCATTTAATGATTGTTGAAGTCGCTCTGCAAGTCCTGGTTCTATTCCGGCCCCTTCGTCGCCTGCATTTTGCAGTGACTGATGCAACATCTGTTCCAACTCAGGCGCCAAGGTTATGACAGGGATTTCTGCTGACATACCAACCGCGTCTTGAACAATTAATCTGCGCAGGGAAATACGCACTGCGGCCGTTAGTACATCAGGATCTTGACTACGTGGGCCGTACTCAACTAAGGTTTGCACAATTGAGCGCATATCACGAATAGCAACGCCTTCATTCAATAAATTTTGTAATACTTTAACAATGACCGTCAGTGGCAAGGTATCTGGTACTAGCCCTTCAACTAACCGAGGGTGGCTCTTGGCAAGCATATCAAGGAGGTTTTGTACTTCTTCATGGCCAAGTAATAGCGCGGCACTGTTAGTCAATAATTGACTTATATGCGTTGCTACCACAGTCGCTGCATCAACCACCGTATAACCAAGCGATTGCGCTTCATCTTTTTGATCAGGTTTGATCCAAATGGCATCTAAACCAAAAGCAGGATCTTTTGTTTCAATCCCTTTGATTGGGCCAAATACTTGCCCAGGGTTTATCGCCAGCTCATCGCCATGCTTAAGCTCACCTTCACCCGTTGATACACCCATCATGGTGATTCTGTATGCATTAGGGTCAAGTTCTAAGTTATCGCGAATATGCACTGGTGGTACTAAAAACCCTAATTCTTGAGATAATTTTTTACGTACCCCTTTGATCCGATTTAACAGCTCGCCACCTTGTGATTGATCAACCAATGGAATTAAACGATAGCCAACTTCAAGACCAATTACATCCACTTGCTGAACATCATCCCAACCAAGTTCTTTTTGCTCTTGTTTATTTGCAACACCGGTGCCAGCAGGCCCACCATTTGCAGCTTCAGCTTCTTTCGCTGCCGCTTCTTTAAGTTTATTTTGCTGTACATAATAAGCGAGGTAACCCAGTAACGCCCCTAAGCTTAAAAATGCAAAATGTGGCATACCCGGCACTAAACCCATCACGATTAAAATACCTGAAGCGATAAATAATGATTTTTCATTACCGAGCTGTTTCTTGAATTGGTCGCCCATATTGAGCGATTCATTTTGACGGGTTACAACGATTGCAGTGCCAATTGATAATAGTAATGATGGTAATTGCGCAACTAAGCCATCACCAATGGTAAGCAAGGTATACACTTCCATAGCGTTGCCAAAGCTTAAATCATGCTGGATCATGCCAACAAATAAACCACCGACAATATTGATGATCAAAATGACGATACCGGCAATCGCATCGCCTTTTACAAACTTACTTGCCCCATCCATTGAGCCGTAGAAGTCGGCTTCGCGAGTGACTTCTTCACGACGGTCTCGCGCTTGCTCGGCACTGATAAAACCCGCATTTAAATCAGCATCAATGGCCATTTGTTTACCTGGCATCGCATCTAAGGTAAAGCGTGCTGATACTTCAGAGATCCGCCCTGCGCCTTTCGTGATTACCACAAAGTTAATGATGATCAAGATTAAAAATACAACAAGACCAACAGCATAATTACCTCCGATCACCACCGAGCCGAAAGCTTCAATTACTTTACCGGCGGAATCCCCGCCGTTGTGCCCTTCTAGCAATACTACCCGAGTACTGGCCACGTTAAGGGCTAAACGCATAATGGTGGCAATCAATAGCACGGCGGGGAACATCCCAAAGTCTACCGGTTTCATGGTGTATACGGTTACCAACAAAACCACTAGCGCTAAAGCTATATTAAACGAAAAAAGAATGTCGAGTAAAAATGGCGGTAACGGTAATATCACCATGCCCAGCGCAGCAAGCACCAGCAAAGGCGTACCAACGCCTTTCAAATACTCTTTTTTATCTTTGTTAAGTTGTTGTAATACAGCTTTAAATTCCATAATTCTACAATTTCAAAAAATTGACACTACACGGAATTTGCAATAACTATTCCAAGTTATTAATTAAGCTGATTTAGTATTTATAAGCATCTGGGATAGGTAACGTTTTATTTAATTTTGTTGGCCGTTTGCCGCGACCTTTTTGAAAACGTTTTAGCTGAAATACATAAGCTAAAACTTGTGCGACCGCGGTAAATAGTTGGTCAGGAATTTGCTCACCCACTTCGGCGGTATGATACAGTGCCCGTGTCAACATAGGGGATTCCACAATTGCGACCTCGTTACCAATGGCTATTTTTCTAATTTGCATCGCCATTTCGTCTACGCCTTTGGCAACCACAATCGGTGCGCCGGCACGCTCAGTATCGTACTTTAATGCCACAGAGTAATGAGTAGGGTTAGTAACAACGACATCGGCATCAGGCACATCCTGCATCATGCGGCGCTGCGACATTTGTCTTTGCGTTTGCCTGATACGGGCTTTTATTTGTGGGTCACCTTCAGAATTTTTATATTCATCTTTGACTTCTTGCAAAGTCATTTTTAATTCTTTGTGATGTTTATGGCTTTGGTATGGCGCATCAATGGCAGCAATAATGGTTAAGGTGCAGGTTAATCCTAAAAACATCCAAGCCAGTATTTCTAAAGCATGAATAATATTGCCTGGCGCACTTTCAACACTCAAATGGAGAATTTCATCAAAAAAAGTATTAATCAAAAATATGGCAAAGCCTGCAACTACGACAAATTTTAAAATCGATTTAACCAGCTCAACCCCCGCTTGAGGGCCTAGCATCCGTTTAATGCCTTTGGCTGGCGACATTTTGCTGGCTTTTGGTGCTGCTGCTTGCCAACTAAAGTTAAAGCCGCCGAGCAAAGTGTTGCCAATAAAAGCCGCCAGTACAATAATAAACACAAACATCGCCATCGGAAATAGCAACGCATCGGCAACAGTTCCCCATACCGAAAACATCTTGGTGGTATCGTACGTTTCATTGCGATTTAAGCTCAACATACGGCCCATAATATTATACAAACCCTTGCCAATTTCAGGTCCGTACATCAGCAAAGAGATAGCAGAAAAAATAAGTACAAACATGGTGCCTAGCTCTTTAGAGCGAGCTATTTGACCTTTCTTTTTCGACTCTTCAATTTTTTTTCCAGTGGGTTCTTCGGTTTTTTCTTGACCTGAATCTTCAGCCATCACTCTCTCCTAAGGGGAACAACCAACTAAAGTACACATTAACTCAACCATTTTTAGCCATTGAAATTCAAATTGAGTCACAAAGTTACCTAAGGTTGCCCATATAATCACCAGCCCTGCCACTAGAGTAAACGGAAAACCAATAGAAAAAATATTTAACTGCGGCGCTGCGCGGGTCATCACGCCAAACGACATATTAATCACCAGCATTGCAGTTAAAGGCGCCAAAGATAACACCAGTGCCGTAGTAAACATCCAGCCGCCCCATGTCACTATGTCCCAATAGTGATCCACCGCCCACCAATTACCATCTATCGGCAAAACGTCAAAACTGTGCACCACCATTTGGATCATCATTAAATGGCCATTAAATACAAAAAATAATAGCGTGGCTAGAATCAAATAAAACTGCCCCACAGCAGGCACACTCATACCATTGGAAGGATCAACAATGGAGGCAAAACCTAAACCAGTTTGCATCGCCAAAATTTGTCCAGCCAATACAAAAGTATTTAACATTAACAATGAAGCAAAACCAATAGCGACACCAATAAGCAGTTGTTGAATGACCACTAAAATCATTTCAAAGGAGAATAAGTTATTAAACGTGACAGGTGGTAACACGGGCACCACTAAAAAAGTAGTGACCACGGCAAGCCCCATTTTTATCCGCGTGGGCACAGTTTTAGCACCAATGCCTGCCATTACCATAATCATCGAGCTGATACGCACTAACGGCAGTAAAAAGTCACTCAGCCACTGGATGATGAGCGAAAAAGGGAACTCCATACTAGCCTGCAATCTCTGGGATAAGTATGATTAACCGTGTAAAAAAGTCCATCAACTCTTGGGTTAACCAATGGCCACCGACAATCAGCGCGCTGATGGTAATTAATAAGCGTGGTAAAAAACTGAGGGTTTGTTCATTAATTGAGGTTGCGGCCTGAAACACCGCCACCACTAAACCGACCAACAGGCCTGGTACTACAATCGCGGAGACTAACTTAATAACTAAGAATAAGGCATCGCTGAGTATATCAACAAAAATTTCCGGTTCCATGTTGCGCTCCTAGCCGTGCTTTACACAGTGTTGTATTGCCATATTAGGTACCCAAACCAAAGCTTTTCGCTAAAGTGCCCATGACTAAGCTCCAACCATCAACCAGTACAAACAACATAATTTTAAATGGTAACGACACTATCATCGGCGATAACATCATCATACCCATTGCCATTAATACCGACGCAACCACTAAGTCAACGATCAAAAATGGAATAAAAAACATAAAGCCGATAATAAACGCGGTTTGCAGTTCACTGGTTACAAAAGCAGGAATAAGCACGATTAATGGTGTCGCTTCAGGTGAGTCTAACTGATCATAACCTGCAATTTTAGCGAACGTTTCTAAGTCTTTAATACGCACTTGTGAAAGCATAAATGCCTTCATTGGCTCTTTGGCAAGCTCTAAGGCTTGAATCGATGTGACCTGCTCATTCAAGTACGGTTCAATCGCCTGCTCATTCACTTTTTGGTACACCGGCGCCATAATAAAAATACTTAAAAATAATGACATACCTAATAGTATTTGATTGGAAGGCGTTTGTTGCAAACCAATGGCTTGGCGTAAAATTGCCAACACCACGATGATCCGTGTAAATGAAGTCATCATGATCACCGCTGCGGGAATAAAACTGAGCGCAGTCATAATGGCGAGCACTTGCAGCGTTACCGAGTAATCTTGTGAACCATCAGGGTTGGTAGTAATACTCAACGCTTCGATACCTTCGGCGTTAACTGAAGGTATGAAAATCAGTGCAAAAAATAGCAGCAGCCACTTAATCATATTATTAGTTCTTTTTAGTGTGGTTAGTTTGTGGGTTTAAAAGCTTACCAAAGCGCTCTGCAAGAGCCGGCAACTCTTTTTCGCTCAACGGAGTTTCTAATTTATGCAGGTAGTTAATACTGTGTGGTGTAACACCAAGTAAGTGCTGACAATTATCAATTTCGATAACCATCAATCGCTCTCGTGTACTTAACGGTAAACTTCGTACCACTTTAAATTCATCTGTATTCGATAAATTAGGATTTAGTTTTTTAACCAAAAATGCCAGTACTACAATCAGTACTAGCACCATGATTAAAGACATCGCCATTGACAGTAAATCGCCCATCGGTGTCGCTGTGGGCAGCGCTGTGCTGGCTGCGGTAGATAAAAATAGCCAACTGTTCATCGCAATTTTTTGATCCGTTCAACTTGGCTGATCACGTCAGTCAGGCGGATACCAAATTTATCATTCACTACGACCACTTCACCGTGCGCTATCAATGTACCATTAACTAATACATCCAATGGTTCTCCTGCTACGCGATCAAGTTCAACCACCGATCCTTGGTTAAGCTGAAGTAAGTTACGAATATTGATTTTTGAACGTCCGACTTCCATGGAAATCGTAACGGGGATATCTAAAATTGTATCGAGTTTGCGTTTTTCTTCGCCACTCATTTCATGTCTAGTGTCACTTAACTCGTCAAGCTCAGTTACTTTGGCACCATCAGCACTATCTGTTCCTTCGGCTTCTGCCAATGCTGCGGCCCATTCGTCCATTGTATCTTGGTCATCACTCATACTATTAAACCTTTTTATTCTCTTACCAGTCTAAATCTACGCCTTCCGAAAGGTGTAGATCATCTTCTAGTTCTGCTAATTCCGCATCTGAATCAAGTTTTTTGCCGCCTTTAGTAAAGACATGCAGTTCCGATTTAACCGATTCAGGACGTTTAATTTTTTCACTAATTTGTAGCGCAACATTATCGCGAGAGCGACCCATTTTGGCTCTAAATGTTGGTAATTCTTCAACGAATACCGTGATATGCTCTGGCATTTCAACAGGGATAATATCCCCTGCTTTTAATTCCATTATTTGCGCTAAGCTTAAATCAACTTCGAGTAATTGTGTTGATATTTCAACTTCCACATCCATAATTTCATCACGGAGCGCTTTACTCCAACGTAAATCGGTGTCTTCTGTATCCGATTGCACACCCGCATCGAGCAATTCACGAATAGGTTCAAGCATTGAATATGGCAAGGCAATATGAAAATCACCACCGCCGCCGTCAAGTTCAATGTGGAATGAACTGATCACGACCACTTCGGTTGGACTAACAATATTTGCCATCGCAGGGTTTACTTCTGAATCAAGGTATTCAAAAGACACGTCCATAACTGGCGCCCATGCTTCTTTGTAATCTTCAAAGATTATTTTTAGCAGCATTTGCACGATACGTCGTTCGGTTGGCGTAAATTCGCGCCCTTCTATTTTCGCATGATAGCGACCATCACCACCGAAAAAGTTATCAACCAAAATAAACACTAACCGTGCTTCCATGGTGATTAAGCCGGTGCCTTTAAGCGGACGAAAACGCACCATATTAAGGCTGGTAGGAACAAATAAAGTGTGGATATACTCACCAAACTTTATCATTTGTACGCCATTGATAGAGACTTCAGCAGTACGGCGCATCATATTGAACAAGCTGATGCGCATGTGCCTTGCAAAGCGTTCGTTAACAATTTCCAAAGTCGGCATACGGCCACGAACAATACGATCTTGTGAAGAAAAATCGTATTGCAGCGTACTACCGCCATCATCACCGTCTTGTAAATCCTCCTCTTCGACTTCATCAACACCATGTAAGAGGGCATCGATTTCATCTTGGGATAATAAATCGCTCACGCTGACCCCTTATTGCATTACAAAGCCGGTAAACAACACCCGCTCGATTACTTTACTACCTTCTACGTCAGTTAACGCAGCTTGTACTTTATCAAGCGCTGCCACTCGTAGTGTTTCTTTTCCTTCACTGGTGCCGAGTTCATCGGCTGTCGTGGTTGAAAATACGCCAAGTAAGGTGCCTTCAATCAGTGGAATATGCTTTTTGGCAATTTCTTCATTGACATCACCACGTACCAACAATTGCACTTTAATTTGCACGATACGATCACGACTGGCGCCAGGGACATTAAAAATAAATGGTCGCGGCATAGCGACATACAAAGCACTGCCGACTTTTGCACCATCACCACTGGCAGTAGCGGGCTCTGATGCCGTAACTGATTCATCGGCAAGTGTTTCTGGTGCAGCATCAGAGCCTGACATCAAGAAAAACCAGGCTGCACCACCTATTACTAAAACGGCCGCTGCAATAATGATGATCCACTTCTTTTTATTTTTGCTACCGTCTTCAATTTCTAAATTTGCTTCTTCAGCCATGCCAATTTCCTTTATTCCTTGATAATAGCGATATTACGAGTGTCACTACACACCATCAAGTTATTTATTTTTATAGTCTTATAATAGCAGGTGTTAGGCATAGTAATCTATTGATGATGAAGATTGTTGCCCAGTTGCTCCTGATGGTTGCTGAGTTACGCTATCCTGCTGTTCATTTTGTTGCTGACTTGCCGATTGACCTTGGCCATTTTGCTGTCCATCGGCACCGTGTTCAGCTTGGCTATTTCCTTGCTGAATACTACTTTCGCCTAATTCAATACCTTGTTGTGCTAGTAATTCACGTAATCGGGGTAATGATTGC
Source organism: Pseudoalteromonas prydzensis (assembly GCF_011050055.1). Taxonomy (GTDB): domain Bacteria; phylum Pseudomonadota; class Gammaproteobacteria; order Enterobacterales; family Alteromonadaceae; genus Pseudoalteromonas; species Pseudoalteromonas prydzensis_A. The sequence goes on from NZ_DRGM01000037.1 coordinate 71,346, forward strand.
TCAAGCGCTTCTTTGGCTTGTTGATTTTGCACAACAAAATTAATGTGTGCTTGCTCGGCATCACTACGAATACGAATTTGCATGCTGCCCATTTCTGGTGGGTCTAGACGTATTTCAGCTTCTTTATTGTTGATACTTAATAAAGCGCTCACTCGTTCTTGTAATAACTTAGCCGCGTCACTTTTCACAATATTCAACGCTTGCAATACCGTAGGGTCAAGGTTTACTTGTTTGGTTGCTGATGTAGGACTCGCTTGTTGAGCGTGCATTACTTGCATATCAGCCAGTGCTTGTTGATAACTTTGCTCACTACCTTCAGAAACCACCGTTGCTGTAAGTGCCGTTGTCAGCCCTGTAATTTGTCCAAACAACTGATTAACACGAGTCAAAGAGTTATCTCGAACTTGGCTTTGCTCTGTTTTAATACTTTCAGCAAATTGATCGCTTTTTAAAACATTATCTTGCACTGCCAGTTTCACTTCTTGCTCTTTGCTCGCGACCTTTATAAATGTATCTTGTGCCACAGATACTTTATTATTTGTATCTGAAGTAGTGTTACGACTCGAGGTAGTCGCAGTGCTTGCTAAATTATCTGTCATTGACTGAACGGTCAATTGAGCTTTTGATTCAATCAGTTTTTCAGTACTCTCTGGCTGGGCTAATTCAGCAATAGCTGTATTGATCTGAGTTAATAAAGCCCCTTTGGGCTGCTCAGTGCTGACAAAATTTTGTAATTGCTGGCTTAATGCCTGTTTTTGCACAGGACTTAACAGCGAAATGTCTTTACTTAGTTGAGTTAGCTCTGCCGTGTTCATAGTCGCAACGGCCGTGCTAGGTTTTGCAACTTCTTTACTATTAAGCTCTACAAATTCAGCCAGCATTTGTTTTAAATCAGTTACGTTAGCCCTTGTGGCACCTTGCTCACGGATAGCATTTACTTGTGTTTGCAACTGTTGCCGTTGCTCTGGTGTTAAGTTAACTAATAATGGATCTGCATTTTTTTGTCCTGCCGGTTGTTCACTCAGCAATAACTTGGTGCTCTGATCTAACGCTGCATCATTAGGTTTTGTAGTATTTTCAATGTGTTGTGCAGCAGCGTGTGCTGATGGCGCAGTATTAACCGGTTTTGTATTGCCTGCCTCACCCGCCATTAAAGCGGTTTTTATAGCCGCAGCAGCCTCTGTTAGCGATGCGCTTGCATCCCCCTTAATCAAACTGCTCTGCTCTGCTGCTTGTGATGCATAAGCACTTGGCTTTATTTTTTCACCACTGCTGTCTGCAACAACCTCTTTAACTAATGCAGAGCCTGATAATACAGGAGATTGCTGAGCCAGTACTTTATTCAGCGGCATATCTTTTGTCAATTGTTCGTCTTTAGCTGGCTGTTTGTCTTTGACTGATTGCACGTCATCGATGATAGGTGTGACAGCGTCTCCACCAGCAGTATTCCCCTTGAGTTGCAACTGTTTATCAATGGCTTCTGCAACAACGGTTTTTTCTGTTAGCAGCGTCGCTTTTAGTTGCTTATCAACAGGCTCATCAGCCTCTAGTGGGGTGTCAATAATAGGGGTTACTTTGTCAATAGGACGCGGTGTTTTGAGCTCAATAAGTGTATCTGGGTCGATTGCTTCTTCTTGATAGCTACCAAATCGTGTTGTGAGTGCAGAATTTGTAGCTGACGTACTATTTACGCTGGTATCCATATTATTGGCTGCGGTGATCTGTGCGAGCATGGCATCACCGGAAATAGTCGCATCGCTTTCAGTGTCGGTTACTGTTTTTTCAGTTTTGCCCGCGACTACAACTACCTCGCTAGATGCGGCTGCAATGCTGCTATTAGGCTCTTTCACAGGGGATTCAACAGTATTACGCGCAGTTTGTAATTGACTAAAAAAATCAACACCTTGAGTGCTTTCATTATCTGTTGCTGCACTGCCTTTGGCACTGTCTTTTTTGTTTAACTGAACATCCTTATCAGTTGAGATAAACACTGAAAGATCACTAATAGCCATAATTCACCTAGATTAAAAGTGGCAATTTGCCGCCGCAAATTGCCAGAATAAATACTTCATGTATTAAATAAGCAAGTAATATGCCTAGGCTGATTAGAATAAATAAATAATCCAACTTAGCGCAATGAATTATAAACTGCGGTGTCTTTGGTAAAATTGATTTGCTGAAAATTCATCTAACATTTTCTGTTCATTCTTTTGTGCGATCACATTCGCTTTAAGCTGTTGTTTCTCTATTAATTTAGCAACCGCTTTGGCTTTTATTTGCTGTTTCAGCCATAAGCTTTGCCGTTGTGAAACAACCTGTTTAGCAGTACTCACGGTATTAGCTTGTTGACGAATGGCTTCTTCTATTTTGGCAATAAAAGCATGGTATTGACTAAACCCAGCACTACTTAAACCAGATTGTCCCTTCAAGTGTAATTGCTGAGTATACTCCAGCCTAAAGTTATTCAATCCCTGCAGCTTTTGTTGATTAACTTGCAAGTTTTGCTGCGCTTGCAAAAAATTCATCCGTAACGACTCTTCTTTATCGTTTTCTATTTTTAGCAATAAATCGAGCTTATTATTCGCCATTATGCTTGCCCTAATAATTGCGCGAGCCCTTGTAGGCCATCATCATAACTGATCACCTCTTTCATACCTTGTTGTAAAAAGGCATTCACTCTTGGCATCATATTGATTGCTTGATCAAGCATTTGGTCGGTGCCTTTTTGATAAGCCCCTAGCGTGATCATATCTTTATTTTGTTGGAACATTGAATACACTTGTTTTAGCACGCGGGCTTGCTGCATATGAGGCTCTGAAACAACTTGTGGCATCACCCGCGAAATCGATTTCTCTATGTCAATAGCAGGATAATGACCACTGTCTGCAAGCTCTCGTGATAACACGATATGACCGTCTAAAATGGCCCGCGCCGCATCGGCAATCGGATCTTGCATATCATCCCCTTCGCTAAGAACCGTAAAAAATGCCGTGATAGAGCCTTGTCCTTCGCCGCCATTACCAGCACGTTCCACCAGCGCAGGTAGTTTGGCAAATACTGAAGGCGGGTAGCCTTTGGTTGCTGGCGGCTCACCCACTGCTAGGGCTATTTCACGTTGTGCCATGGCATAACGCGTCACCGAATCAAGCAACAATAGAACATTTAAACCTTGATCGCGAAAATATTCTGCAATAGTCACGGCACTTTCACAGCCTTTTAAACGCATCAAAGGGGAAGCATCGGCAGGTGCAGCAACAACCACTGAACGTTTACGTCCTTCCACCCCTAATATTTCTTCGATAAATTCTTTTACTTCACGACCACGTTCACCTACAAGGCCAACCACGATAACATCTGCTTCGGAGCCGCGGGTCATCATGCCCAATAATACTGATTTACCCACACCAGATCCTGCAAATAAACCCATGCGCTGGCCTTGACCAACAGTGATCACTGAATTAATCGCGCGCACACCAACATCCATCGGTTGAGTGATTGGTCGTCGTGATAACGGGTTAATGGTGTTTTGCGCAAATTTTAAATAATGCTCAGCCTTGATTGCCCCAAGACCATCAAGTGGACGACCTAGCCCATCAACTACGCGGCCAAGTAAACACATGCCTACAGGCAATCCCGTGTCGTTCACTTGTGGGATCACCCGTGCGCCAGGCAGTACACCTGAAATATGATCGTTGGGCATTAAATACAATGTTTGATCGTTAAAGCCAACAATTTCGGCATCAACAAAACCATGCATAGTCTCAATTTTACATTGACTACCCACCGGCGCGCGTAATCCTTTCGCCTCTAAGGTTAACCCCACAACGCGGGTTAAAATTCCTGCCACTGCGGGTGTCGGCCGATGAATATGCTGTTGATACTGTTGTAAGCGTTCACTTAATGGACGAGGTTGAGAGCTCATTGCAAACCAAAAATAACGTTAGATACCACTACTATGCAAAAAGCTATCCAATGTTTCTTTGACGCGGGTTTTGATGGTCATATCAATGGATGATTGTGGGGTTTTCACTTGGCAGCCACCACGCTCTAACGTAGGCTCTGGTACCAATTGCCAGTGATTATCTGTCAACGCAGCGTCACCATAACTGTTTTTTACCAGCTCGATATCTTCAGGGTGTAAATGAATACGCACACTTTGCTGCTCGCTAGCTAATACATCAATACATTGCTTTAAGCTTTGCAAAACAATCTCTGGTGAGGTTTTGATTTCTTGGTAAACAAGCGCTTCAGTCAGCATAACGGTTAACTGAACTAGCTGCTTTTCAGCGTCATCATCCACTTTTGCAAGCGGTGCTGACAAGCTATCTAACAATGCTTTTAGACTAGTTAGCTGTTCTTCAATCAGTGGTTTTACATCTTCTTGGCCTTGTGTTTTGCCAAGCTCAATACCTTCTTTATAGCCGGCTTCTTTGCCTTCCCCGACGCCTTTTTCAAAGCCATCAATATAACCTTGTTCGTGGCCTTGTTTTAAGCCTTCTTCATAAGCATCTTGGCGAATGCGTTCCAGCTCTGCCATCGTTAACGAAGGCAGCTCTGGCTCTTCAGGCTCCAAATCTTCTGCGCTTTGTTCAAGCTCTTTACGATATAAATCCGCCAGTGGTGTGCCAAACGCCGTTGAGCGACCAGCAAATTTTCGGGTGTCTTGTGTGACATCTGGAATTGGCCAGTTTTCTAATAATTCATCAACCGCTTCACTAGCACGTAAAGGACGGCCTTGATATTTGATAGGTTTGGTCATGGTTTACAAGAACTCCTCACCACCACCACCACCAAGCATAATTTCACCTGAATCAGCGAGACGGCGTGCCGTAGATAAGATTTCTTTTTGCGCCGCTTCTACTTCACTAATACGCACCGGTGCCATCGCTTCAAGATCGTCAGCCAGTAATTCGGCGGCACGTTTTGACATATTGCTGAGAATTTTTTCTTTCAATGCATCATCAGTGCCTTTGATTGCTTTCATCAACACATCTTGCTGGACTTCGCGCAAGATAGCTTGAATACCACGATCGTCTACATCCATTAAGTTTTCAAATACAAACATCAGATCTTGAATCTGTTGCGACATTTCTTCGTCATGCTCACGGATTGAATCCATTAACTGACCTTCAATATTGGTATCAAGGTAGTTCATAATATCTGCCGCTGCTTTTAAGCCGCCCATTTTTGCAGCTTGCGCGCCAGCTTGTCCGGCAAATTGTTTTTCCATGATCTCGTTCAACTCTTGCAAGGCTGCTGGTTGCACTTCTTCAAGGTTGGCAATTCGCATGGTTAAATCTAAGCGTACTTTTTCAGGAAATTGCGCCAAAATTTCGGCCGATTGCTCAGGCTCTAGGTACGATAAAACAATGGTTTGAATTTGTGGATGCTCGTTGCGAATAATATTAGCAACTTGTTTTGAATCCATCCATTTTAGTGAATCAAGGCCTTTTGCCCCAGACCCCATCACAATTTGGTCAATTAAGCTTGCCGCTTTGTCTTCACCAAGTGCTGCGGTTAAGGCTTTTTTGATAAAGTCTTCCGATTGGAAACCAATCGTACTAAAGCTTTGTATTTGTTCTATAAACAAGTTATGAACAGCGCTTATTTTGGCTTGCGATAGATCATCTATCGCCGCCATTGCCATACCCACTTTTTGCACCTGTTTAGGTTCAAGGTGCTTGAGTATTTGCGCTGCATCTTCTTCTGATAAGCTAAGCAGTAAGATTGCGGCTTTATCTACACCGTCTAATTTATCAACATCAAACGCTACTGGCAGTTGTTTTTGTTCTTGATCAGTCATCTTCAGTTAACCACGCTTTCACAACTTGTGAGGAGAGTTCCGGTTCATTCGCGACCAAGGCGCGAACGGCTTTCAATAAGTCTTCATCGCCATGTAAGTCTGGTAACTGTAGTGTACCATCACTTGAGAAGCCAACCGAAGCAGAATCAAAATCTTTATTTAGCATATCTAGGGTGTTATCACCAATATCAACACCAGAGCTCAGGGCATCATCATCATATTCTTCAAGGGTGTCATCTGGGTAAATTAGGCGTTTCAGCATAGGTTTAACCACCGCCATAATCAGCACTATGATAACCAGCGCACCAAGTACTAAACGCACTACTTTCATAAACCAGTTTTGTTCCCATAACGGCACTTCAATTGCTAAGTCCATGGGTTCACGTACAAATGGCACTGTTACAACTTCTAAGGCATCACCACGTTGTAAGTCAAAGCCCACACCGCCTTGTAGTAAACGCCGAATATTTGACAAGGCTTCCACAGAACGCGGTGCCATGGTGGTTTCACCATTTTCACCTACTGTTGCCAGATAATCTACCGCCACCGACACACTAATACGGCGGATCACACCACTTTGCTGACGCTTATGGGAAATAGTGGTATCAAGTTCATAATTTCGCGTTGCTTCTTTGTGGCTGCGACTTGGTGATGACGCTGTGCCTGCACCACCTTGCCCTGCCACTTCAGGAATATTTGAGTCAAGAGGTGGTTGGTTAGTTAACGCACCAGGAATACCGATGGCTAAACCACCGATGTTGTTTTCTTCAAAGGTGGTCTCGCTGCGTACCGCGGGTAAATCAGGGTTGTAGCGTTTTTGGGTTTCTTCAATTGCACTAAAGTCCATACTTAAATCAACTTGTGCCGTGTAATTACCTAAGCCCAGTACAGGAATGAGGATGCTGTCTATTTTTTCTAAATATTCTTGTTCACGTTTACGTTCAACTTCGTATTCTTTACGTGAGCGTGAGGCTAATAGACTTTGTGAACCTGAGTTTAGTAGACGGCCGTTTTGATCTGTTACAGTCACTCGTGACGGCTCTAAGCCTTGCACTGCTGAGCCTATGATATCAACAATAGCGTCGACTTCTTCACTGCCGAGCATACGGCCATTTCTTAAGGTTAATACCACGGTGGCTGATGGTTTTTTCTCACGACGAGCAAATACATTTTCTTTTGGAATAGCTAACAAGACTTTGGCACGCGTGACATTTTGTAATTCTTCGATGGTACGAGCAAGTTGTTGCTCACGACCATGTTTTAGCCGCTCACGCTCTAAGCGTTGGCTAACACCAAAACCCATATCTTGCATAATAATATCAGTGCCAGAGCTGGGTGCTTGCTCAATACCCTCACGAGTCATCAGCAATTTAATATTTTGATATTCGCCCTCTGCAACAGATACCACATTACCATCAAGTTGATAATCTATCTTTTGTGCATCTAAAAAGTCGAGCGTTTGAATAAGCTCTTCCGTCGGCATTTTTCCAAGTGGCCGCATATCAGGCTGACGAGCCCAAATAATCACGAAGATTGCAATCGCTAAACAAATAGCTAACGCAATGACCAAAGTGACTTGACGCAATACATCAACGCCGTTTAATGCACTTAAATAGCCTGACTTTTGTTCTTGTTGATCGTCGTTATCAGTTTGGTCGATACCGCCGCCGGCCAAAGCAAGATCGGTTGATTGATTAGATTGCGCCACAATAATTCTCCACTACCCAGTTAAACAGGCATGTTCATGATTTCTTTATAGGCTTCTACAAGTTTGTTACGAACTTGCACAGTTGCTTCAAAGGCCACAGACGATTTTTGTGATGCGATCATCGCATCCGCTAATGACACATTGCGGTCGCCCATTTCTACCGCTGTTACTTTTTGTTTCGCATCAGCTTGAAGGCCATTAACGGTATTGAGTGCATCACTTAACAAATCACCAAATTGGGCGCTTGAAGTTGGCTGAGCCTGCGTTGGTAAGTTATTGGCTTGATTACTACGGCCAGCTTCGAGAGCCATAGATTGCATTTCTTGAAATAATGCGCTGTTTTGAATTTTCATAATTGTCTCTGACGATGCAGTTTACTAATAACTTAATAAAGCACAAACCGTGCCAACTAACAAATCACTAAATATCAATAAGTTGAATTGAATTTTGGTTGTCAGAGTTTTGACAAGTTTACGCCCAGCAAGGCTGAGCGTAAATTAAATAACAAAAGGAAAACAGAGTATTGAGGTTTAAGCAGGTAACGCAATTCCCAAATCGCGCATTTGTGCCAACTTATAGCGTAAAGTGCGCGGACTAATGCCAAGCGTCTCGGCAACATCCTTACGCTTACCTTGGCAGCGGTTAAGGGTTTCTAAAATAATACGGTGCTCTTTGTCTTTGAGCTCATCTTTATAGGTGCCAGAGTCTAAACTTGGCAGTTCGCCCAGTAACGGGTTGTGCTCTGTGGTCGCTTTAATCGCTGGCGCTTGCACGTCATAGTAAGCATCGTTAGTCGGCGAACTGCTTGTAGTTGAATTCATCGCGGCTAAATTTTCTGCTAAAGCGGTGGTTAATGGCGCCTGAGTTAAATTTTCAATAAAAATGGCGTGCTCATCAATCACATCACCATGGCGCAATATTAAGGCACGTTGGATCACATTATCAAGTTCACGTACATTGCCAGGCCAAGCATGCGCTAACAGCTTTTGCTCGGCTGCAGTACTCAATTGAGCGATTGGCTCTTTACTTTTATTTAGATGACGTTCAATTAAATGTTTTGCCAGTACAACAATATCACCAGGGCGCTGGCAAAGAGGTCGCCACATCAATGGAAATACATTTAAACGATAGTACAGGTCTTCTCTAAATTGATGATTAGCAACCGCGTCTTTTAAGTCACGGTTACTGGTTGCTAAAATTCGCACATCGAGTTTAATGGTTTTACGCCCGCCTAAGCGCTCAACTTCGCGCTCTTGTAACACTCGCAATAGTTTAGCTTGCAGCCCTAACTCCATCTCAGTGATTTCATCAAGTAAAATTGTGCCACCTTGCGCTTGCTCAAATTTACCCGGGCAAGCTTGAATAGCACCGGTAAACGCGCCTTTTTCGTAGCCAAATAAGGTGGCTTCAAGCATATTTTCAGGAATAGCCGCACAATTAATAGCGACAAATGGCTGCTCAGCTCGCTCCGATTTATCATGAATAAAGCGAGCGAGTACTTCCTTACCAGAACCGCTGGGGCCAAGCACCATCACACTGGCGTCGGATTTAGCAACACGGCTGGCAAGTTCCAGTAGTTGAATACTGCTTGGATCGGCGACAATCGGGCCATCGGTTTCTTTTTCAGGCTCTGGTAGATAGCGGCTGACCATATTAAGTAACACTTCGGGCGCAAACGGTTTCGCCATATAGTCAATTGCGCCTAACCGCATAGCCTCCACCGCATCATCAATAGTCGCATACGCTGTCATCATTAAAACGGGCAGATCAGGGTAGTTAAGATTAATGCTGCGTAGTAAATCAAGGCCACTCATCGCGCCCATTTGGACATCACTGACGACCAATGAAAATGACTCTTTTTTTAACAGCACCATTGCTTGCTCAGCGCTATCTGCTGCAACACAATCAATACCTGACATTTCTAACGTATCAATAAGGGCTTCACGAAGCCCTGCATCATCTTCGACAACTAAAATCGTGTTGTTCATAGTGCCTCCACTGATTTAGACTCTGCACAAATAGGCAACAATAAACTGAAACTTGCTCCCCCTTGGGCATTGTTCGTGACTTCAACACGTCCTTGATGCGCATTAGCCACAGAGCTGACCACAGCTAACCCCAAACCTGTGCCTTGGCTTCGTGTAGTAAAAAACGGTTCGAATAATTTGTCTGCTTGGCTTAAGTCAACACCAGGGCCATTATCGCTGACAGTAATACAAACTAGATCAGCGTCACTCACATTCCGCTGCGCACTTAATTGCACGAATGCATTACTGCCAATAACTTGAATACTATTATGAATAAGATTTTGAATGGCACTGGCAAGGGCCGTTTTATTGCCCATGATCTCGATGTCTGGTTCCGGTAAACTCACCTCAAGTTCACTATTATTAAGTGCCACCATGGCATCCGCACCGGCTTTCACTTCAGTTAATAACTGCTGCATTGATACACGCTCAACAACTTGTTGATCGCCGCTTTTAGCAAACAACAGCATATCGTTTACTTGAGTTTCGAGATCTCTTAATCGCGACATCAGTTTGGTATGAAAATTTCCTCGTGAACTCTCGGGCAAACGTTTCGATCCCAAATTTGCGGCGTATAGCATAGCGGCTGACAGCGGGGTACGTACTTGATGCGCAAGTGACGCCACCATTTTCCCAAGCGCGCTTAAACGCTGCATATGCGCAACTCGCGTTTGCAAACGGCGGGTTTCTGTCAAGTCTGTCATTAAGATTAATTGCCCAGGCTCAGGAGTTAATGCATTTATTTCTAACTTAATTAAGCGGCCATCTTTAAGTGATACTTCATGGCCATCATCTTGTTGGGGGCGAAACGAGCGTTGGATCACACTAAACCACTTCTCACCTTCAAGTGGTTCACCCAACATATCAATAGCGATTTGATTAGCTTTTGCGATCATCCCTCGACCATCAAGCACAACAACACCTGCTGGCATGGTATCCACTAAATGACTTAACCAACTCGCTTGTTGGCGTAATTCACTTAACTCACCAATGTACTCCTCTTGCAGCAGACATGGGTTATACTGAGTAGCTGTGATAAATTGTGGTTTTAAGACATGTGCTAAGGCCATAATGCATTCTCGTTTACGGGATCTAACTAGCTAAATGCACAAATTGTACCAATAATTTTTATCAACATTTTCAATTATTTAGCACATAAATAACGCGACAAAAAAATGACAAACTAAAATAAGCAAAGCAAGGAGACACTATGAGTTCAACAAATTTATGTCGCTGCCCTTGGCTCGATACCAGCAAAGATGACTACGTTGCCTATCATGACGATGAGTGGGGAATACCGGTTTATGATGATCAAACACTTTTTGAGTTTATTACCCTTGAATCAGCGCAAGCGGGGTTAAGTTGGTACACCATTTTAAAGAAACGTGATGGCTATCGTCGTGCATTTTTGAATTTTGATGTAGTAAAAGTCGCACAAATGAACGAGCACGATGTTGAACGCTTAATGCTGGATGAAGGGATCATTCGCAACCGCTTAAAAATAGCTGCCACCATTAATAACGCAAAGCGTTTTATTGAGATCCAACAAGAGTTTGGCAGCTTTAGTAACTATCAATGGCAATTTGTTGGCAATAAGCCATTAGTGAATAATTTAGAGCAACTCAGCGATTACCCCGCAATTACTGAAGCATCCACAGCTTTTGCCAAAGACTTGAAAAAACGTGGCTTTAAATTTTTAGGCCCAACCACAGTGTACGCCCATATGCAGGCCTGTGGTATGGTCAATGATCACAGCAATGACTGTTTTAGAAAAGCAGAAATTATTGAGAAATACTAGGTGTTAGAATCTAAAAGCTAGAGAATTCATGGCTAAAGGGGTTTATATTTTATCTGCTCATTTGCTCTCATTCACTTCTCTTTGTGCAAATTGGTTTTAAGAAATTATTCACAAAGAGGTCAAGAGACGCTGCGCTTTAGAGGTAAGAGCGCTAGGTGCTAGGATGCGCCCGTCCCTCGAAGCGCGATACTCGCAGCCCGTTGCCCTCGGTCTTTTGTCTTCTCATTCACTGCTCTTTGTGCAAAAAGTTTTTAGTGATTTATTCACTACAGCACACCCCGAATTAAAGATGGTGAGCGCGTCAGCAAGCTTAACGCCTATGGGTAATGAGGAGGCCCATTCTAAAGGTGTAATTTTACCATCGTGCTTGGTTAATTTCTGCCTAAAACCTACTACCTGACACCTAAAACCTGCTCTTAGCTGTTAATCTCGTGATAAGTTATATTTTTTCATTTTTTCAACTAAAGTGGTGCGGCGTACACCTAAAATTTCCGCGGCACGCGCGACTACGTAATCATAACGCTCAAGCGCTTGGGTGATCAGACTGATCTCAAGTTCAGCCAAATAATCTTTTAGCTCGATACCTTCGTCGGGTAAAAGATCTGCCGATGGCTGAATTGCTTCAACTTCTGGCTCATCGTCATAATCACTAAAGCCGGTACTGAAAATATCGTTAAACGCATCACGTTCCAGCAGCTCTTCTGGGTATTCGGGTTCGTAAGCATCGACTTCAATATAACGGTATTTAGCAGGCAGATCGGGAATATCAACCACTTTATCTGGCAGCATGATCACCATACGCTCAACTAAGTTAGCTAACTCGCGAATATTACCCGGCCACGTATGCTCTTTAAGACTATCAATTGCGCGCTCGGTAAATTTAGCGGTAGTACCACTTTGCTCACTAATACGGCGCATTAACTCTTTTAATAATAGTGGAATATCATCGGCGCGCTCTGCAAGCGATGGGTTTTCAATCGGGAAAACGTTGAGTCGATAATATAAATCTTCGCGGAAACTGCCCTGCTCTATCATCTGTTCAAGATCACGGTGCGTGGCTGCAATTACCCTAACATCAGCTTGAATAGCCTTAGTACCGCCCACTCGCTCATAGCTGCGCTCTTGTAACACGCGTAATAACTTTACTTGCATTTGTAGCGGCATATCGCCAATTTCATCTAAAAACAGCGTGCCTCCTTGCGCAAGTTCAAAGCGGCCTTTGCGCGCTGAAATAGCACCGGTAAACGCGCCTTTTTCATGGCCAAACAACTCACTTTCTAATAGCTCCGCAGGGATTGCCCCACAGTTAACGGGCACAAATGGCCCAGTATTACGTTTTGAAAGTAAATGGACATTACGGGCCACCACCTCCTTACCAGTACCTGATTCGCCTAAAATTAATACATTGGCGTCCGTTTTAGCAACTTGTTCAATTAAAAAACGTACATCTTTAACCGCTTCAGTTTCACCCACTAAGCCATCAAAGGTTTTATGCGGTTTATGATGTTTATGATCACTTGGTAGCATACGTTGATACTGTTGGCAATCATGCAGTAATTGAGTCGTTACATCATGGTTAAAAGGTTCACAGATAAGGCCAACTACATTGGCAATGCTCAACAGTGGTTTAAGGGTTTCACCAATTAATAGAAATGGTATTGTTGGATGGCGCTTGATCACGCTTTCATGATCTAAACTTTGCAATGCACCGAGGATCACCATACATGACTGCTTTTGGTATTTTTCACATTCTTGTTCAAGGCTTGCATCATCAAGCAGTTGCGCGGCCTCACCAATAAAGGTAAGCGCAGCATGTAAACCAATCGCACGATTATTATTATTGTCTAAGATCAAGATCATTATTTAGCGAACCACAGTTACTACAAGCTATTAATAATTTAAATTGTAAGCGAGTTTGGGAGGGATGCAAGCACTAAGCGGCAGTTTTTTGACAACCATGCCAAAAAATAGACGCTTAGCTAATTGCAAGTAATACTTAAGAATTACTGCTGTATCATTAATGTTAAAGCAAGCCTAAAATAGATTCAGCCGATTGGTTGGCTTGTCCACGCAGTGCAATTGACGCTTGTGCTAAAATGTCATTTGATACCTGCTGTGAAACCGCCTGCGCATAGTCTGTATCTTGAATACGACTTTGACTCGCTGCGATATTTACTTGCTGAGTCCCCAAGCCTTTAATGGTACTTGCCAAAGTATTTTGAAAAGCCCCTAATTCAGCTCGTTGTACATTAATTTCCTCGCTAGCCTGGCTACTAATATCAATTGCTGTTTGAGCACCTGCTTGAGTAGAAATATCAATTGTTGATATTACTGATGCAAAACTACCGTCCGAAGGAGTAATCGTTTGATTTGTATTCGCATCAGGGCCAACTTGAAACGACACCGACTGACCATCAAACAAAGGTTTTCCTGCAAAATTGGCATTTTCGAACGTCTCGGTTATTTGGCCTTGTAACTGCACCACTTCTTCTTGCAAAGCAGCACGGTCAGTATCATTTAATGCCCCATTCCCGGCTTGGATGGACAATTCACGAATACGCGAAACAGCATCATTCACACCCGATAAGTTTGATTCGGTCGCTTGCGAGTAAGAAATACCATCATAGGCATTATTCACCGCTTGACTATAACCGTTTTGCTGCGAAGTTAATCTATCGATTATTTGTAATGCAGCGGCATCATCCGCTGCAGAGTTTACTTTTTTACCCGTAGCAAGTTGCTCTGCAAGCTTGTTACTGGTTTGCTGTGTTTGGTTCAAAAAATTAGTTGCTGGTGATTGAATTTTCATAACAGGCTCCGACACGCTGATTGGTTAAATTGTAGCTTAATTTGCCAAATTTTGCACTTTGTACCATGGTTAAACTAAATTAACTTGGCACCGAGCTTGCTAGTCACCTTGTTAATAGTTAAATTACTGAGAAATGTGTCAAAATTCTCACAATGCGTATTTAAGCGCCAATGATAAACAACTTGGGTAACACTATGTTCGATAATAAAACGATTCTAATTACCGGTGGTACCGGATCATTCGGTAAGAAATACGTAAAAACCTTGCTTGAACGATACAAGCCTAAAAAGATTATTATTTTTTCACGTGATGAGCTAAAACAGTTTGAGATGCAGCAAGAGTTTGATCAACCCTGTATGCGTTACTTCATCGGTGATGTACGCGATAAAGACAGATTACGCAGAGCAATGCGTGGAGTAAATTACGTTATTCATGCAGCAGCTCTTAAGCAAGTTCCCGCAGCTGAATACAATCCTATGGAATGCATTAAAACCAATATAAACGGTGCGGAGAACGTGATTGATGCTGCCCTTGATAATAATGTTGAGAAAATTATCGCACTCTCAACTGACAAAGCGGCTAATCCAATAAACTTATATGGCGCTACTAAATTGGCATCGGATAAGCTTTTTGTCGCGGCTAACAATATTGCGGGAGGCCATAAAACCACTTTTTCCGTTGTACGTTATGGCAATGTAGTGTGTTCTCGTGGTTCAGTTGTTCCTATTTTTCAAAGGTTCATTGAGCAAGGTCGCGACCATATTCCGATTACCCATGACGAAATGACCCGCTTTTGGATAAGCCTGCAGCAAGGTGTAGATTTTGTATTAACCAACTTTGAAAGAATGCTGGGTGGTGAAATTTTCGTGCCAAAAATACCCTCAATCCGTATTACGGATTTAGCCAAAGCTATGGCGCCCGATTTACCTACTAAAATAATCGGTATTCGTCCAGGTGAAAAGCTTCATGAAGTAATGTGCCCTGCAGATCTATGTTTTGAAACCTATGAATATAAGGATCATTTTGTTATTGCTCCTGGAATCAAGTTTAGCAGCCGCAGCAATGACTTTACCGTGAATGCAATTGGCGAAAAAGGTAAAAAAGTAAAACAAGGCTTTGAATATAACTCTTTAAGCAACCCACACTATATGACTCTTGAAGAAATAAAAAACTTTAATGTGCAAGCACTACTATGACAAATAAAGTAATTCCTTACGGCAAACAAAGTATTTCACAAGACGATATAGATGCCGTTGTTAATGTATTAAAGTCTGACTGGCTTACACAAGGCCCTAAAGTACCCGCTTTTGAGCAAGCGATTGCTGATTACTGTGGTGTAAATTTTGCTTGTGCGACTAATAGCGCCACATCTGCTCTACATATCGCTTGCTTAGCATTAGGCGTTGGGGAAAGTGATATTGTTTGGACTTCTCCGATCTCTTTTGTAGCCTCGGCAAACTGCGCATTATATTGTGGTGCCAAAGTCGACTTTGTTGATATAGATCTAGATACAGGGAATATGTCACCTAGCGCATTAGAACAAAAATTAATCAGTGCAAAAAAAACAGACTCTCTCCCTAAAGTAGTTATCCCAGTTCATTTGGCAGGCCAATCATGCGATATGCAAGCCATTTATCAGCTCGCTACTAAATATGATTTTAAAATTATCGAAGATGCTTCCCACGCTATTGGTGCTAAATATTTTGATAAACCCGTTGGAAATTGTGAATTTTCTGATATTTGCGTATTCAGCTTTCATCCCGTAAAAATCATCACTTCAGCTGAAGGCGGCATGGCGGTTACAAATAATGAAGAACTAGCAAAACTTTTAAAGCGTTTACGCAGTCATGGCATTACCAGTGATCCTGATGAAATGACAGAGCTCAGTCATGGACCTTGGTATTACCAACAAATTGACCTTGGCTTTAATTATAGAA
Source organism: Pseudoalteromonas prydzensis (assembly GCF_011050055.1). Lineage (GTDB taxonomy): Bacteria > Pseudomonadota > Gammaproteobacteria > Enterobacterales > Alteromonadaceae > Pseudoalteromonas > Pseudoalteromonas prydzensis_A. Next base: position 87,428 of record NZ_DRGM01000037.1, read on the forward strand.
TGACTGAACTACAAGCTGCACTAGGGCTAAGTCAGCTTAAAGAGCTTGATCAATTTGTCGCTGAGCGAAATAAACTAGCTAATATTTATACTAACGAATTTAAAAACTTACCAATTTCACACTTACATCAATCTTCACAAAGCTATTCAAGTTACCATTTGTATATTATTCGATTAACTGGGGATGCCGTTAAAAAGCATAAAGAGCTCATTTGTTCTTTAAGAGAACACAATATTACAAGCCATTTGCACTACATACCTATCCATATACAACCTTACTATCAAGCACTTGGTTTCAAAAAATCTGACTTTCCAAATGCGATTGAATATTATCATTCTGCGCTTACCATTCCACTGCATCCAAAACTAACAAATTTGGAGCAGGATTACATAATAAAAACAATCATAGAGTTTTTATGAAAATTGCTTTAGGAACTGTCCAATTTGGCATAAATTACGGTGTGAGTAATACCTCAGGCCAGACCTCTCAGAATCAAATTCAACAGATAATTGAACTTGCAAAAACGGCATCAATCACAACAATTGATACCGCTTCTGCATATGGAGATGCGGAGGCTAGATTAGGCCAATGTGGTCTTTCGTCTTTTAAAGTTGTGAGTAAAATAAAGCCGATAACATCGCAAAGTAATGTAAATGATTGCGTCACAAACGACTTAGATAAAACGCTTAAAGATCTCCAGCTGCCCGCTATCTATGGTTTGCTGTTACATAACGCACAAGACTTTAATCATTACCCGGAATTAACTGCTATTTTAAAAAACAAAAAAGCGCAGGGGTTGGTAGAAAAAATAGGTTTATCTTTATACTCGCCAACACAAATATCGGATGAAATGCTTTGTTTTGCAGATTTGGTGCAAATACCTGTAAACATATTTGATCAGCGGTTTATCAAAACTGGGGCTTTAGATAGACTAAAGAGCAAAAACATTGAAGTCCATACCCGATCCGCTTTTTTGCAAGGACTACTTCTGATGAGTGAGGGAGACTGGCCTGCATATTTTAACCCGATAAAGCCTCAACTAGAACGATTCCACCAATTAGCAAAAAAACTAAACACCTCCCCTCTCTCGTTAGCACTAAATTACGTAATGAATATTACTCAAATCGATAAAGTCGTTGTCGGTATAAATAATTTGGCCCAGCTCGAAGGCATCTTAATAAATATAGATAACCCAAATTACGATATCGACTTTGAAGAAATCAGCTTACAGGATGAGCACTTTATTAACCCTGCAAACTGGCAAATAAGTTAGAGATCCATATAATTGATAGGCGCTTTTGTCGATTCTCTGACCAACACTAACGTATTATCTGGACCTATATTAAATAAGCAATCTAAAGCACTCAGGTGAGAAATAAATTCACCTTTTTGCTGAATGTAATTTGGATGTTCAAAGTTTTGGTAAAACACATCAATCCCATTACTTACCAGCTCACCACCCGGTGTGTTTGCTTCAATATAATCTTTAGCACCTAGCGGAGATAGATAGGTATCACAATGCATAACCTCACACAAAGACACTAAACGCTCATCTTTAATGCCTGAGACAGTGGGTAACTGTGACGAACTGCAAGTAGGTGTTGTTATATCCATATATTTCATAAGCATTTTAATCAATGCAATATTAAATTTTGCGACAGTATTTAAGTTATCTTTTTCAAATACCTCTGAAAGGCGGGAAAATAGATCAGCGAAATACGCTGTTTTATTGTAGTTTTCGTAAATACTCTTTAAGTGCTTCTTCTTCCAGGAACCTGCATTTATATATGGCGTATTTTCAATAGTCGCACCCATACGCCCATCTGGCATTGTAACGTGGCAACTTAACATGAGTGCCTGGTTTTTTGTTTTAATTCTGTTACGAATATGCCAGTCACTTTTTTCAAGTTTTACATTATCTAAAAAAATAAACTTATCAGCGCTATCTATTAAAGAAAAATAACCAAGCCAAGGTAAATAAGTCGGCTGCATAACACTCAATATCATAAATTAGCCTCTTTACTCAGCTTCATTGTAAACTCATAAGGAAAGCCACCTTTTTTTATTACATAATCATGTTTCAAGTCTATAAAAGGGGTTAAATTTTGCTTACATTCATCAAATAAATTAATCGGGTTAATATAAAATAAAGTTGGATCTTCGTATTCTACATAGCTTGAAAGTGCATTAAAGATCACAGATTTCTTGCAACTTAAAAAACTTTTATCCAAAGTTTGCATTATAAATGTTAGATTATCATCTAGTTTATTATTAAAAACGCCGCTAATGAGTATATAATCGTACTGTTCTGACATTGAGTTTTTAAAAATATCAAAAACCTCAAACTGAGCCTTAGCATCATCTACAAATTTATTTTTAGCTGAATTAATGAACTCAGGGACAAAATCATAACCAAGATAGCCACCAGTGAAACCATGTAATCTAAAATAGGCAAGCATATCACCAAGCCCACAACCTAAATCAATAACATTGCTATCAAGCGGTATTTGTTCTAAAAATATCTTAAATCGCACATTTTGTGCCGCCTTAGAAACATGCTGTACAGCATGATGACAATCACCATGTTGCTGATAAAGTTTTTGATAGTATGCTTTTAAAGCTTGATGGCTATCTGTAGTCATTAATAAACTCAACCATGTCAGTTAATTGCTCTTGCTTAGTAAAAGGCTGAACAAATAAATTAATTATTTGATTACTTATTTTTGTTGCATTCACAAAGTGTCCTTGTGTTTGCAACTCACCTAATGACTTGTAGTGAGTAGTAAAAACAATATTATTCTCTTTTGCTTTGTGCAAAAACATGCCCCGTTGCTCAACAAATAAAGGATAACGCCAATAATTGATATCATCACTATAGGGAAGTTTTTTAAAAGCAAGGTTTGTTACGTTTTGTTCAATAAAAGCAATGTTTTTCTGCCTAGCTTTAGTCAATATATCAAGCTGAGTCATACTGGATGAAATACTTTTAAGCTTTTCTATTGCTGCAAATTGAGCCAATTGGTTATTACTTAAAAATGCCTGCGACTTGGCACTAAACTGTTCATTATTTGTCATCAGCGCGCCGCCATAGTTCGCAGCTATTGGCTTATCATAGCCAAAGCTAACAACTGAAAAGTCGCCAAAACTGCCTATTGGCTTTCCCTGATATTGTCCACCGTAAGCAAGGCAGGCATCTTCTATTAAAAGTAATGCATGGCATTTTGCATAATTCGCTATTTTGTCTATCTCGCAATAATGTCCATAACCATGCACAGCAACTATAGCCTTAACATCTTGGTTCATAACAGCATCAATATGTTCTACTTCCATTGAAAGTGATAGAAGCGAGACGTCTGCAAGCACAACATTAAAACCAGCCATTTGAACTGCAAATAATACTATTGGACAACAACTGGCTGGTATAATAACGTCACTACCAAGCTCAATTCCTGCACTATGCAAAGCGGTTACAATAGCAAAACTACCAGAGCGAGTGAGTGTGACATAATCACGCTCAAAATACGCACTGAGCTGCTGCTCTAATAGGTTTATACCCACAACCTAATGTCCTTTCTATAATCCGATAACGGGAAGACTTCAGGCTGGCTCAATACCTCTATTCTATCAACATGAGGAGCTAAGTCTGCCAGTAATTTTTCAAAATTAAAAAAGCGCCACTGGGAGTAACGGTGAATTAATGGAATTGTTTTTTCATACTCTAAATCACTGTTGCTTTTAATTGCCTTTTCGTAGTGGTCGTCTAGTAGGTCACCAAGTAAAATAACTCCTCCTCGTTTAGTTACTCTTATCATTTCTAAGATAGTTTCAATTGCATACTCATAACTAGGGAAGTAATGAAAGATACTATAACTAAGTACTCTATCGAAACCTGCATCCTTAAAGTTGAGCTGCTTTGCTTGAGATTGATAAAACAAAGCAGATGGAAGTAATTCATTCGCTTTTTCAATCATTGTTTTCGAATAATCAACGCCTGTTAATTGCTCAAAATGTGACGATAATTTAGATAATAACAGGCCGTTTCCACAGCCAACATCGAGTATTGATAGTCCGTTTTCATCATTAACAACAAGTTTATCTAATACATCACAACTTAAAGCCTGCCATGCATTATCGTCAAATGGCCTACCAACCTGTGCCTTAAAGTCAGCACTTGCACTTGCAGTCAGATCCCATTCGGCCTGTTTTGATTCAAATTCATTCATATTATGCCTTTATTATCTCAAGTGCTAAATTGCGTGTTGAGTTAGTATTATAAACTTTTGCGAATGAACTTAGCTGCTCTGGTATTATTTTTAAAAATTTCTGCAGTTCACTAGCTAAGTGCTCTACATTGGCCTGTTCGGCCAACCCTAAATCATACGTTAAATTGTGTTTAGATAACTCTAATGTATCTAAGTGTTGCTCACTTGTTTGTGATATTGCACAGTTTGGTATTAAGCAAAAACCGGCCTCATACTTAGTAAGCCCACCTCCGTTCACTATTATGTCTACACTGCGAAATAGCTGAGCTATATTTTCTGTAAAACCAATCACCTGTAAATCATTATTTTTTACATTAATACGAGGTTCTGTTTTATCTAGTAGAATAAATGTTTTGTCCGTAAAAATAAGGTCAAGAGCAGCAATAACTTTCACGCCCACATTAAATGTATCGCTTCCACCAATGAAAACCAGAATCGTGTTAATAACCTTTTTCGGATCCTGTATAGGTGTTTTTTCTTCTCTAATGGCTTTTAGGTCAGGCGAAAACGAGAAAAAATTAATACCTAAACAATGTTGACGTTGTGTTTGATAAAATAATTCAGCGTTAAAACGGAAGTTAATTATCAGATCAACAAAATCAAAGTCATACTGCTGAAAATCGTCAATAATACATAATTTATGACCTTGCAGATGTAGCTCGAGCAAGTCATTTTTTAAAAAGGAATAGTCATCACAAATGATCGTTGAACATTTAGCTTCTGGCCCCGCAATAGGTAAAAAATCAAATGCGTAGTACTTTATTTTTGAATATGCAAAAGCATCATAGTTACCAAAAAAACGAATGGATTGATAGCCCGATATTAAGGCGATTTCTCTTGCTAGGTTTAAACACCTAGATAAATGTCCTAGGCCAGTTTCTTTGGTAGCATTACAATAAAAAATATAACTACTCACAACGACAGTACGCACTAATATCTTGATATGCTAACTTTAAAACATCATGCAATAACCAACAACGGCCGCTAAATCGACCAGAAACTAAAATATTGCAATACGCACCGGTGAGTGTTTTATAATTCATATGAGTAGCATCATTAAATTCAAAGGTAGGAACAGGGAAAGTATTATTAATTTGTTGCACAAACCCACTGACTAGTTTTGCATCGCTGGCAACTAACTGCATACGCTTTAAATCTTCAACACCTTGCGAGAGTGTATACGCTTGCTCTTTCTTATCACGAAGAACTTCAGCCGACACGCTATGGCTCAAGCCCTTACGTAAATTATCATATAACGTTATTCTAAAAATATCTGAGCTAGGGTCCCAGTTCCATAAATAATGAGAGCGCGAATTTAGTAAAGTTTGGTCAAATGTAGCATGCAGAATATAAGCCGTTCTAAAAGTTGGTTTATAGCTAGCAACTTGCAAACCACCCGCTTTTAAAGCAAATACAGGGGGGGCGCTCCAAAATACCAAATCACACTCGATTCGGCTTCCATCATGGAGCTCTACTGCTTTAATTGTGTGCTCATGTGCAGTTATTTTAGTTATTTGTGTCTTATAAATTATCTCGACACCGACATTTATTGCTTTCGTTGTTAAAGCATCAATCCAATTTTGAGCTCCACCGACTTTCGGATAATAATAGGTGGGCGTCTCAACACCAGCCGCCTCTAACTGCTGCTCGTATTCCGCACTCGTATGAAAACCCAATTTTTTATCAATCTCTAGATGTTGTTTTAAAACACGAGTTAAGCTTTCATCAAACGCCTTTATTCTATTCGCACCAAAGTAGTTGATACTCGTATCTCTTGAGAGTCTGTCTTTATCTATATCTTTACCGTATAATTTTTCAAGTACAGGCTTTGCTAGGTGCTTATAAAAGGTAGGTCCTAAGGTTTGTTTAAGGTAATCCTCTATATTCATTTCTGAACAATCATTTGATAAAGATAAAAACTCGCCGATCCCTTTGTGATATTGAGCTTCTTCGAGTTTGCGTGCATCAATAGTTTGTGTTTCTAGGTCCCAAGAGTCTACAAAAAAATTTCCAGTTTCAAGTTTTTTAAAACGATGCCAATTATCATTAATATCAGGTATATCAAAGAGTATATTATCAACTTCAGCAATACCTGTAGTGACAGGTATATGAGTTCCTTGATCATAATAATTGCCCTGCTCGTCACAAACAGACCCTAATAAACCACCTACAGATTCACTTTGCTCGACCAAAACAACACGATCAAAATGCTCGCTCAACAAAATACTCGCTGTTAAGCCGCACACCCCACCTCCTACAATAATGCATGTCTTCATAGTTTTGTCTCAGTGATTATCGAATACGTCAAAGCTGACACGATCACCAAGTTCAACATCAATATTTAGTGTTTCGCCTAAAACCTGATCGTAGTGCTTTGTGTGAAGGCCAAAGCCTGGTCTTACTGATTTTATGTCATCTGTTGTTAGAATGTGGCCTTTACTTAGCGTGCGAGTAAAATATAAAGAGCGCCTTGCTAAAATATTTTTTTGAGCAGACTGCGTTATAGCATAGTTAACTGAACCAATAGCTTTTTCAGCATCTCTAATCGAGCAAACAAGTTGACTAAACTGCAGCTTATCTAAAGAGAAGAACGCATCAACAGAGTCATCTTTTTTGTCGAGGATAAAATGCTTTTCAATGATCTTTGCACCTAAAGAAACACTTACAACTGGGGCAACAATTCCTTGGGTATGATCTGACAGGCCTGCTAAGCAGTTAAATCGTTTAGCGATATCCGCTATCGTTGCTAAATTACATTCCTCAAATGGAGTCGGGTACGCTGTTGTACATTTCAAAATAGCTAGTTCATTACACCCGTTATCTCTAAGAGTAGAAACGGCCAACTCAATATCATCTAAATCAGCAATGCCAGTTGATAAAATGATTGGCTTTCCCGTTTTTGCAACGTACTTTAAAAGAGGAATATCAGTAATTTCCGGTGAAGCTATTTTGTAAAGAGGTACCTCTAATGACTCTAGTAAGTCGACAGCACTAGCATCAAAAGGTGATGAAAATATATCAATTTCACACTTTTTTGCTTCTTCAAATAATTCTTTATGCCACTCCCATGGCGTATAAGCCTTTTGATACAGTGAATGCAAAGAAACATGCGCTTGCCATGGGTTATCACAGGGCAGACAAAAATCAGGTTTATCGCTTGCTAAGGTAATTGTATCTGCCGTGTATGTTTGCAACTTAACCGCATCTGCGCCCGCAATTTTGGCCTCTCGGATTATTTGCTTAGCTTTTTCTAAACAACCACCATGGTTGGCAGACATCTCTGCAATAATGTAACAAGGGCTTTGTTGATCAATTTGCTTACCATTTATATTCATTTTATTCGCTTACGATTTGTTGCTCATTATGAAGTGAAATTGCAAGCCCTTCATTTCTTATAATTCGGCTATTAATTTTTTTTACTTCAGGGTGTGAATCTAAAAACAACTTAATTTCAGCATAAGTTAGCCTAGTAGAATCTTTTTCAGCTAATGAAATAGCTTTTACAACTTGCCAATCTTCTGGTGTATCAAGTGTAAACCTATAGTGGCTGTCATCTGAGTTGCTTTGCATTTCAACTACATTGTATTTCCCGTGATTATTTTCGTAAAAATGCAAAGTAACATGCTCTAACTCAGACGGTCTCAGTGAAAGGCTATCTAATGGAGTTAATATGGCCGTTTTAAATACTTCGCAATCAACACCTTCTGCGTAATGTTCGCTCAAATAAGCATAATCAGCATTTTTTGATAGTAGCTCTAGATAAAGCTGCTCGCAAATACTTGGCTCTACGAATGGGCTATCTCCAGTTAAACGCATTATATAATCACAAGGGAATAACTCAGCTGCGAGCTGAAAACGCTTTAGTACATTTTCCTCTGGTCCTCTATAAACCAATATACCTTCGCGTTGGGCGATTGCACATAGCTCATCATTTTCACTGTTTGTAGAGGTAAGTAAAACAATTTTATGAAAACACTTAGCCTGCCTGAGTCGTTGCACCAAATGAGTAATTACTGGCTTTCCGTTAAGATTCTTTAGTACTTTTCCTGGCAGCCTAGAGGATCCCATTCGAGCTTGAATAAATGCATTGACCCGCTTCATCAATTTAGCCTTTGAAAGCCACTATGACAAACAGGCCCATCAATTAGCATAGCAATTTTTTTATTTGCATTAAGTGCTTCTTGAAGTAATTTAAATACATCAGATAAAGCACTAATGTATTTATCACAAAGTTCAGGAGTGTGAGCTATTGAAAGGTAGATAACATTACTTGCTAAAAAGCCTCGTTTTAACATTTCTTGTGTAAATAATGTTTTAAGTGCCAGAGCCTGATCTGTTGGGAAAATAAAAATAGGAACACTGTCGATGCCAATTATCTTTAAATCAAACCCTGTAGAACTAGCAACCGCTTTAATTTGTTCCTTAAGTTGCTTGCCTATTATATTTAACCTCGAAGGCACATTATCTCGTTGAAAAATTTCTAGCGTTTTCAGCGCAGCTACAAACCCAACTCTTTCAGTCCAATATGAGCTACTAATAAAAGACTGTTGCGCTGCATCCATTACTTCCTTGCGGCCGATGATAGCACCAATAGGATGGCCATTACCTAACGCTTTACCAAGCACACATATATCAGGTTCAACTTCAATTAGCAGATGGGATGCCCCTGCATTAAGACGGAAACCTGACGATATTTCGTCGAAAATAACAACAATGTCATTTGCCTTGGCTATTGCCTTTACTTCTTTTAAAAACGCGACATCAGGTAAACTATGACGAAAAACTTCCATCATTACTACACCAAGCCTATCGCCATATTTTTCTACAATTTGTTTAAAACCATCGATGTCACCTTCTTTAAAAGGTATCGCTGTATTATGAAGCTGCTTAGGAACACCAGCTGGTTTTAATCCAGGTAATAGTTGTTCATCTAAATTTTCACTATCACTGAGGTTAGTCGCCAAATACCAATCATGCCAGCCATGATATCCACAAAATGCGACAATTTCTTTTTTACTAAATGCACGCGCTATTCGAATAGCAAGAGCGCAAGACTCGCCACCAGTGCGAGTGAAACGCACAGCATCTGACCAAGGGTGAATAGCTATTAATTGTTGTGCAAGCTCAACTTCTTCATAACAGTTTAGACTACTCATCGAACCATTTTGAATAGCTGAAATTACTGCTTCATTCACTTCATCATTAGCATAACCCAGAGAGCTAGTACCTATTCCCATTATTGAAAAATCATAATAATGGTTATCGTCTAAGTCCCAGACCTCACAACCTTTTGACTTTTTATAGTAAGCAGGCCATTGCTCCGGTAGAAACATTTCAGCTCTTTTTGAAAGTAATTGATTTCCACCTGGGATTATTTCTTTTGCTTGTTGCCAAAGCTTGGCACCTGAATTATTTTTTAAGGCCATGAGCTACCCTCTAGCAGATTGCGATTAAAATTAGTACGTTACAGAGGAATATTATAGAGTGAATTGATTCCTATATATAGGTTATCGGCAAGAATTAAGAAAGTTAAAGTACTACTTAGTACCTTAATTATTTAGATTAGTGACCAATGCATAAATATTCCCTGACCTTTTGCTTTAAACGTTTTAAAGCCAAGCTTTTCATAACTTTTAATTGCCGAGTGATTACGCGTATCAACACCTAAAATGATGACTTTAGTTGAGTGATTGTTTTTTAAATAGCTTGCTGAGGCGGTTATAACTTCCGAGGCGACTCCTTTGCCACGCCATTGTGGTTCACCTATCAATATCCCCATAGTCGCTTCGCCAGTTACATATGATATAGGTTCATACTTTATATTCCCGATATGTTCATTTCCATGAAAAATACCTAGCAACAAACATGCTGTAGAAGCGTTTTTACTTTCAATATAATTAGCAAGCTCATCAATTGAGGTAGATGAGTAAGCAATATATTGTTTACTCATCTTGTCATTAAACCAACTGAGGTAACGTATTGTAGCATCAGCTTTTGTCAGTGTCCGCAAATTGAAGCGTGCTGTTTTTAGCAGTGTCATTTAGTTTACTGACGGCTTTGAGTAGTCAAAACTATAATCACTTAATACATTCCAACGAGTTCGATATTGCTCAGGTGCTTCGAGAATAAACTCTTTCCACATGTCTTTTGCCTGCATATAAAAAGGGATTATTTCGGTTTCATCTCCAAAACTATAAAGTAATGAAATCAAAACAGAGGTCACATATAACGCTTCCCCTTCAAGTAACAAATACAAATGGGTATACCTAGGGTGGCTCTTGAAAGAAAATAAGTAACGTAAACTTTTAAGTAGTTGCTCAAGTGCGTCAGAGCGGTTTGTAATATTAGTATTGAGGATTTCTGCAATCGTATTACAAATTTGGCTAAACTCATCAAAATCTAAATAGTCTTCTAGCTTTGTATTTTTACCCAGCTCTTCAAATGACTCGTTTTTGATATAGTTAATAACATCACTTTTTGAAAGGCTATGTTCGCCCAATAAAATATCCTCAGAGTGAAGTGGCAAACTACCTCTAACCGCAGTGCCATCACTGCAGTTAAAGCACATTAAGCCAGTATCTGCTTTCGACTCTAAGAAACGCTCCATCTGTACTTTACCTGTGTGCATAAAGTGATCGGTAATAACCTGTCCTCCAAAATTTCCCTGCACGATCAACTCGCCACCCATTTTTAAAGGAGCATGGATTGTTTTCCCCTCCCCTGAGTAGTAATAACTTCCTTTTGAGTGATGGTGATTAGGGTCTTTATAGCCATTATCAGCACCAAATAAATATATGTTTTTAAATTCCATACTGCCAAAAAAGCTAAGGGCTGTATTACCAACTAAAGGGTTACTATAACCAATTGTAGATGTAATCTTCCACTTTTTCAAAAACTCAGTAATGTGGAATAAAGATGTTCCAGCTTCATTTCCTTTTAAAGCAACTCCACACCAACCAAATAAATCCAGCACCCCTGGATACATAACATTTAATACGAGTAGATTAATATTCTTTCGAATATCGGCTGGAACAAAAGCTGTCAAAAAGTCTTCTGTTGCTTTAGTTCTTTCAAGGGCGACATGAAAATCAGGAATAATATTATGCTTTAATAATGCTGTTGTTGCAGAGTTACATCCGACAATGATAGCTTTGTTTTGTAAGCTTTTAATCACTTCAATGTCTTTATCTAACGACGGTCCGTTTGCGACGATAAAAATAGGAAAGTCACTTACGGATTTATCTGGATCATTGTTAGGGTTAAGTATATTAAAGTTTTTATGAGTATTTTCAACTGTATGTGCGATACTCAGTAAAGCGTCATCAAAAAAGCCCCACCCCATAAAGAACTGATGAAAGTTACCTTTAAACTCAGATATTAACTTGTTTACAGCCTGAGATGGGTAGTGCTGGAAAAACAAAGCTGAGGCAACACTAAATGCGCCAATGTCATTGGCTCGATTATAAAGTGCTTCATACATTTCAGACTCAGGAACGCCAATAGAAAAATATAAAAAACTTCCAGCTTCATCTATTTTTTTAAAGAATTTACCCCAGTCAAATGTAAAAAGGCTTGCAAAAAAGTAATCTTCATTAGGCTCAAAAATACTTATATAAGAAGCGTTAAACGTATCAAAAAAATTTTCTAAATAATAACCAAGGCCGACACCAAAAATAATAGCGCTAGGAATAGACTTATCTACTTTAGTATTACTTTCTAGCGCTCTAGCTGCGTCATTATACACACCACCAATACTTTTCATTAAATCTATATGGACAAAGTTTGTCTCGTTTGAAATAAGCTCGAGCTTGCTATGATCAACCCGACCTATAATTGGGTTATTAAGCATCTTTTCAAGTTGTCTTCTAGATTGCTGGACTGGATCATTACTATATATTGGCACTCCTGTGTCATAATCTACAAGATTTGCAGTGCCATTTTCATTAAGAAATAAGTTAAAATTTGAACTGGGTCGATGATTTGAAAACTTATTTGCAATTTCAGGAAAAAAATTACTAAATGCTACAATGTTGCTTTCAAATAAAGTATTGGCTTGCTCAGCAAAACTAATTTCTTGTAGTTCTTTCTCAGAAATTGATTGAAGCTTTTTTCCTATTTCATCCAAAGAACTTTCATTGTCAGTATTATTTAGAGGCATTTTGATACTTCTTCAAATTAATTTTATTTTTATTAAACTTTGCTATTTCTTTCTGCAAAGTGAGTCTACTCGTTTCAACATTACTAATTAGAGTTTGATGTTTGTGCAGCAACTCACTAAATCTGCTAACCTCACTCGAAGCGTAATTATCACTAAGCTCTTGGGCAAATTTCAACTTAAACTCACTATCAATAGATAGTGCTGACTCGAAGTCTTCATCATTAATGGCTTTCTTTAATGAGACCAAAAGAGCTTCAAAACTATCATCCAACACGAGCATCTGTGCCATTTTCATTTAACGTTTTTTCTCTTACGTCATGTGGAATTGTATCCCACGCTGATTTTATTTCTTTTAATAAGTTTGATACTTCGTCAACAATTGCAGGATCATTTTTTATTGTTGCATCAACTAAGCGATCTATCATATAAGAATAAAGTGCATATAAATTATCAGTCACTTCACCACCAACTTTAAAATCTAAACAGCTTCTTAAGGCTTCAATAATAGCAGTCGCTTTAGATAAATGTTCAGCCTTCGCTTCCATGTGTTTTCTCTCAATAGCAACTTTAGACATCACCATTTTTTCAATCGCACCCGCCATTAACATTTGAATTATTTCATAGCGATCAGCACCGGCAACACGGGTCTTGAGTGCTTCTTTCTGATAATTTTTTACTTTGGCGTTATACATATTAAAACCCTTTTAAATCAAAATTCATTTATGATTTGTTTCTTGTAAATCCAGGTAAGCTCGCAAGCTGCGCTCCTAAGTACTGTTGTGTTGATTGCATTTGCGCCAGTAACACATCTAAACCCGCATATTGCTTTCTAAGCCTACTTTCTAATTCGGTCATTCTAAATTCATGCTTTAGCACATCATCTTCTAAATCAGTGACCTGTGTATTTAAATTATCTTCTCTTTGCTTTAAAATGCCTTTTGAACTTACGTAATTATCTAAAAAAGATTCGAACTGTTTAGCAACACCATTTTCACCAGCAAAAGCCTTGCCGATATCATCAAAATTTTCATCCATTGCTGTATTTAAACTGCGGACTAAAGTTGATTTTTCTAGATAACCTTTCTTATCAACACCCAAGCCAATATCGAAAATACTTGTGAAAGGCCCTGCATCCGTTAAATTTGTAGAAAGCATATTGACCATTTGCGAGCTCAAAGTACGAATGGTTGCATCGCTATTTAAAGGTTTACCGACTCTCGATTGCAGACCTAACTGCCCTATAGCATTGTTATAATTAGCAATAAATTCATCAATTAATGTTGTAACGCTCTCACGGTCATAGCTAACAGCCAACTTTGCCGTCTCTCCATCAACGCTTTGTCGTTTAGCGGTGATCGTCATATCTTGTACAGCATCTTTAAACGTATTGGTGTCATTGGTAATCTCAATACCATCAACTTTAATTACTGCGCTTTTTGCTTTGTTATCATCAGATATACCAATACCACCGCTATCAGGAGGTCCACCATTAGCATCAGTAGATACATTATCAAGCTCAGCATTATCATTGGTGATTACCAAGTCATTACCAGAGCCACTCACGCTCGAAGTAAGAACCAACTTTGACTCTGTACCAGTATTTATTATATTTGCTGTTACACCAAAATTATCATCCGAGTCATTAATTGCGTTACGTAAATCAGCTAATGTCGCACCTGCATCGAGAGTTAGATCAAAGCTTTTGTCTCCAGCAGCAAATGACAAGGTGCCTCCAGAAGCAGTAACCACATCATCCGTTGACGTAAAACCCGTCTTTGATGTCGCGCGACTGCCTTGAGCAACTTCTAATACTTCGATTTTAAAGTTGCCAGGAGTGATATCTTTTGTTGGGGTAACTGAGACGAGATCACCGTCATCACTTGTTGGTTGAGTGATATTAGCAATACGTTTATTAAAATTATCAGGATCTGCTAGCTTTTTTATTGTGTCTTGTAGCTTTGATAACGCAGACTTGATCTCTCCGATTGAAGATATTTCAACCTCTAGTGACTTGTCTTTTTTTGCAAAAGCATTCATTTTTGGAACATTTTCGGCATCAACAGTTGCTTGAATAATACTTTCAAGGTCCAACCCAGATCCAATACCTGCGGATGTTATAAGTGGCATACCTCTCTCCTACTATCTGTTCCAAAAAATACTATACTGTTTGATTAAATAACAAACCTTTATTGGTAAGTTTATCGGCAAATTCATCCAAAGCTTTAGCAACTTCTCTAAACTCTTCTGTTGGAATTTCACGAATAACTTCTTCGCTTGTTTTATCAAACACTTTGATAATTGGCGGATCCCCTTGCTCATCAAATTCAAATTTTAAATTTGTAGCCGTCACAGGAATATATTTATTTAATTTCTCTAAATTTTCTTTCACTTCATCAATCAGTGCTTTTCTTTCACTTTCAGAATCAAGTTGCTGACTATTATCAACAAGTGCGGGCTCTCTGCCAGCAATTTTTGTACCAGCATTTTCAACAGTTGCTTTTTTACTTGCTTCGTTTAACTCATTTTTATTTGTAAAAGATGAATTAGCGGTGAAGTTTTCACTCGATTTAATTATTCCACCTAAGTCAGCCATAATAGCTCTCCTTCAAAATACAAACAAAGTATAAGTCATTATCGAGACAATATCTCAATAATGACCTAATTAACCGTCTAGCCTAGTAACGATAATGCTACTTGTGGACGCTGGTTTGCTTGACTTAAGATAGATTGACTTGCCTGCTGCAAGATTTGCATTTTAGTTAAATTAGCTGTCTCAGATGCAAAGTCAGTATCTTGAATACGTGAACGAGCTGCTGACAGGTTTTCAGAAATATTTGATTGGTTACGAATTGTTGACTGAAAACGGTTTTGCACTGCACCTAGCTCTGCTCGTTTTTTATCTACTACTGCAATAAGTGAATCCATACCTGCTAATACATATTGAGCATTAGTTTGAGTTGATACACTAATTGAGGTAGCTCTAAACTTGGTATCAAAATCTGAAGTTGCGCCAATTGCTGAACCCGCTATATCAGAAACACCAGCTGCAAGGGTTGTAAGACCTTTACCTGTCACATTACTTGCTATTCCTGCAATTCCTGACAGTGTAAAACCAGCATTAGCTGACATAGAACCTGTTGCTGAACCACCCACATTCTGCATACTAAAACCAATAGTCTGTACTGCATCCGCCCCTACTTGGAATTTAGCATCATAGCTACCATCTAATAAGTTTTGGCCACCAAAGGTAGTATCTTCTGCTACGCGATTAACTTCTGACATTAATGAACGAATTTCTTCTTGAACAGCAAGGCGGTCCTCATCAGTATTTGAACCATTAGAAGCTTGTTGAGCCAATGTTCTTACACGCTGGAACATTGATGTTACTTCGTCCAGAGCGCCCTCAGCCGTTTGAGCAAGTGAAATGCCATCATTAGCATTACGATTACCTTGATTCAAACCATTAACTTGACCAGTTAAGCGATTCGAAATCTGCATACCAGCACTGTCATCTTTTGCACTATTAATGCGTAAGCCTGACGATAGACGTTGAAAGGATGTATCAAGCTGATTACCAGATTTCATTAACTGGCGCTGTGCGTTCAGTGAACTCACATTAGTATTTACATAGATAGCCATATTAGCCTCCGCTTTATCATTTTATAACTCAATAACGAGATACCCCTACCCAGTTATTAAGTCGACATAGAGTCCTAGATCTGTAGTTCTCTAAATCAGTTATCGTCTGATAAAGCGAAAGCTTTAGCTTTATTTGTAAAATAATTTAACTTTTATTTAATTTTAACCTTGTAATAAGCTTAAAGCAGCTTGAGGTCTTTGATTTGCTTGACCTAAAATAGTTTGACTAGCTTGTTGTAAAATTTGGTTTTTAGTTAAGTTTGCAGTTTCCATTGCAAAGTCAGCATCTTTGATTCGTGATTTAGCAGCTGAAAGATTTTCCGAAATATTCGCTTGATTTCGAATCGTTGATTGAAAACGATTTTGCACTGCACCGAGCTCAGCACGCTTTTTATCTACAACAGCAATCATTGCATCCATACCGGCAAATATTTGCTGTGCATTTGCTTGAGTAGATACACTAATTTCACCAGCTGCCATACTAGTAAAACTTGCACTAGCAGCTGTTACACTAGCACTACCGATATTACTAATACCAGCAGCAAGCGTTGACATACTTTTACCAGCCACAGCGGAAGCAATACTCGCAATACCAGACATTGTAAATCCACCATCCGCAGACAGTGAATTAACGGTGCCACCTACATCTTGCATGCTAAATCCTATAGTCTGCACAGCATCTGCACCAATTTGAAAACTTGCAGAGTACGTACCATCTAGTAAATTTTGCCCACCAAATGTTGTATCAGCAGCAATACGATTAACCTCGTCAGCTAGCTGACGAATTTCTTCTTGGATAGCCAAGCGGTCTTCATCAGTATTTGAACCATTTGCAGCTTGTTGTGCAAGTGTACGAATACGTTGGAATGTTGAAGTAATTTCATCCATTGCGCCTTCAGCCGTTTGTGCCAGCGAGATACCATCATTGGCGTTACGATTACCTTGGTTTAAACCTAAGATTTGTGACTGTAAGCGATCAGAAATTTGCAACCCAGCAGCATCATCTGCAGCGCTGTTAATACGTAAACCTGAAGATAGACGTTTGAATGAAGTATCAAGGTCGCCCCCAGTTCTTTCAAGTTGTCTTTGTGCATTTAATGCACTCACATTTGTATTTACATATAAAGCCATAATAAACTCTCTTCTTATCTGTCAAAGTTTAATCACCTTTTAATAAGGTGATATTTGACAAAGTGACTCATTACAACGGCAAACTTTAATTGCCTGGGGCAAAAAACTGCCACTTTGCAGGTTATTTAAAAAACTTAATAAGATTAGAGCAAACTTTAGGCCAACTTTTTTATAGTTGCACAAAGAATAGTATATTGAGGATACACAATGAAAAAGGCTCCTAAAGAAGCCTTTGAAAGATAAGTTTGAGAGCGGGTTAATAAAACACAAACTATGGCATAATTTATGCTTTATAATTTATGTTCTACAAATGTTAGAACATGACAGATGGATTTTTAAGCCTCCGCTTTGCAATCCTTCTATAGCGCCTTTGTTAATACCCCATTAGACAAAGGCGCTTTTCTTTACAGTCAATTTTTTGACTCAATTCTTAATATTATCCAAGTAGACTTAATGCAGCCTGTGGACGTTGATTTGCTTGACTAAGAATTGTTTGGCTAGCCTGTTGTAGAATCTGCATTTTTGTTAAGTTTGCAGTTTCTTGTGCAAAGTCAGTATCTTTGATACGTGATTTTGCAGCACTTAGGTTTTCTGAAATATTTGACTGGTTACGAATCGTTGATTGAAAACGATTTTGTACTGCACCCAGCTCCGCACGTTTTTTATCTACAACAGCAATTAATGAATCCATTCCAGCAAGAACATATTGCGCATTACCTTGTGAAGAAACACTAATAGTTGTAGCTCTGAATTGAGTGCTAAAGTCAAAATTACCATCAAC
>NZ_DRGM01000038.1 GCF_011050055.1 Pseudoalteromonas prydzensis
ACCTAGAACCTAGAACCTAGAACCTAGAACCTAGAACCTAGAACCTAGAACCTAGAACCTAGAACCTAGAACCTAGAACCTAGAACCTAGAACCTAGATATTATGCGGCACTAGCTCAGTTGCCAGAACGTTTACCGCGACTCGTCGCGCACCAACGGACAAATTACTGACTACTTTTAAATGCGGCACTAGCTCAGTTGGTAGAGCGCGACCTTGCCAAGGTCGAGGTCACGAGTTCGAGCCTCGTGTGCCGCTCCAATCTTTATAAAACATCAAAAATAAAAAAATATGCCAAGGTCGAACTAAGTCATAAGCAGTTCGAGCCTCGTGTGCCGCTCCAATCTTCATCAAACATCAAAAAAATATACCAAGGTCGAACTAAGTCATAAGCAGTTCAAGCCTAGTGTGAAGCTCTAATCTCTTTAAGTGATCTATTCAAAATAAACATTCATACCAAGCTTATTTACAGCAGCTATTACTAAATAACATTCTAAAATTATTTAGTACTTCAATTTAAATGACTACCTTTACTGAATCAGCAGTTGTAATATGTTTTTCCTGATAGCTGATAGCTGATAGCTTTTTAAACTTGCCCTTGTAGCGTTGCAACAATACGTCTTGCGCCACCATGGTCACGATGTTCGCCTAAATAGATACCTTGCCATGTACCAAGCTGTAAACGCCCTTGGTTAATTGGAATGGTGAGTTCACAACCTAAGGTGCTGGACTTAATGTGCGCAGGCATATCATCATCGCCCTCGTAATCATGACGATAATAAGGCTGACATTCTGGCACAAATTTGTTGAAGTGACTTTCCATATCCATACGTACAGTAGGATCGGCATTTTCGTTGATGGTTAAGCTTGCAGATGTGTGTTGAATAAAGAGATGTAATAAGCCAATTTGGTAATCGGCTATTTCGGGTAATTGGGTGATTATTTCATTGTCAATAATGTGAAAGCCTCTTGAACGAGGCTTTAACTGAATAGTTTTTTGCAACCAGCTCATATTTTATCGAAACTAACTTCGATATTGGCATTACCTGCATCAGAGGTGAATGGGATCAATATTTTTGCCCCTTCACTTTTATGAGTAATGGTATGACCGTGACCTGAGACAACTATGGGTGTTGCCATATCAAAATCATAGCCTTTTTCGCCTAATAAATTTTTTGCGCCGCCGGTAACCATATTGGTAATTTCACCCACCATATCAGTTACTTCTTCATTGATTGAATCAGGGCGTTCACCAAGCATTCTTTCCATTATAGTCAGTGCTAGGCTCTCATCAAAGGTGATCGAAAATGAGCCTTTAGTTTGCGGTCCTACCATGCCAATTAATCCAGAAACGTCGCCGCAGGCAACTTCATCTTTTTTTATTTTCGGCTTTCCCGGCTTTAATTCGGTTTGCGCCATTGTGCTGAGCACATTCAACAAAGATGATAAAAAAGGATTGATGAACTCTACATTCATTGTTGTTTATCCCTCGAATTTAGCAGTTTTACTGCAATTTACATTAAAGTGTAGTGACTTATTTTAGCTCTGCACTTAATTATTCTTTACAACTACCACATCTACCGTGGGCTTCAATAGTCTGTCCAGATACGATAAATCCACTTTCAGCAGCAAGACTGTTAAGCTCATGCGAAATGACACTGGAATGTAGTTCTTTGACAAAACCACAGCTGTCGCATATTAAAAGTTGCACCGGATGAATATGATCAAAATGATGACACAGCATAAATGCGTTAGTGCTTTCAATTTTGTGGATAAAGCCAAGTTCGGCTAAAAAGTCTAAGGCACGATAAATGGTGGCTGGTTTTGCCCCTGATTCAGTCAGTTTTAGTTGCTCTAATAAATCATAAGCACCCACACCGCCTTGAGCACTCGCTAATAGGCGAAATACTTTTTCACGGATTGGTGTAAATCGCGCACCGCGATTATCACACACTTGCTTGGCTTTACTAACGAGTGATTCTATATTCATCTTCATCTTATCCTTACGCTACCCGTGATATACTAACATATTGTATTGTAGTTGCAGCGTTTTTATTCAACAGTTTTATTCTAGGATGTCTAGTAATGAATGAGCTATTAGCGATATTTATCTTCTTTTTTGCGGTTATTGATCCAATTGGTACCGTACCTGTTTTTATTGCAGTTACGCGTGGCCATGATGAAAAGTTTAAGCGTAAAGTTATTTTTAAAGCCGTGGCTGTTTCAGCTTTGGTGTTGTTATTTTTTGTAGTTGCGGGTGAGTTGTTACTTAACGCAATTAATATCCCATTATCTGCGTTTCAGATTGCCGGCGGTATCGTTTTATTATTATTCGCATTATCGATGATTTTTGGCGAAAGTAAGCCAGAATCAGAAATTAAAAGTTTGCCTAATAGCACTGAAACGGCCATTTTTCCTTTAGCTATACCTTCTATCGCAAGCCCTGGTGCCATGCTTGGCGCTGTTTTGATGACTCGAAACACAGAATACACCTGGGTTGAGCAATTAATCACATCCTCTATGATGATTGCTGTGCTTGGCGTGGTATTAGTCTTATTACTGTTAGCAACCCATGTACATAAATTAATTGGTGATAGTGGGGCTAGTATCATTAGTCGGATCATGGGACTAATATTATCATCAGTGGCCGTTACTAATATATTAGGCGGAATTGCGCATTACTTTGGCTTAGCTGTTGCTCCACTTTAATAAGTAGTAAATGGGATTAAATATATTTCACTGATTTAATTATTGAAATATCGTTAAGTGTTATCTAGTTTTACACTATAGTTTTTTTTAATTTAAGGAATAGAAATGAAGCTTAAAAGTATTGTTTTATCTGCGTTGATCCTGTTTGGAGCCGTAGCTTGCGTAGAACCTAGTTACGATAACGACAAAGTAAGAGTTGTTGAAGTTACAGAGCATGACTTTGAGTTAAATGGACAAAGTGCAGTAACTATATTTGTTGGTGAGAAGAACACACCTAAATTTAGTTTTACCATTTTAAAAAGTGATTTGAAAAAAGGCACTCTGCTGCAATCAACCTCCAACAGTGAACCAAATCTAGCCGTTAGTGCTAGTGTTGGCTCTGAGTATTATACTCAGTCAGCAGACTTTGCTACGTCAGCGTCAGTGCAGATTGTAGAGTTAGACAAAACTAACAAAATTGCAAAAATAGCTGTCGGGGCTAAATTAGTTAATCCTAAAATTAAAAATTACACTGAACTTGCAGTTACCGTTGTTGAAGTTAGCGGTGTTAACTATGATTACTTAGTTAAATAATCTTCATTGAGCCATTTACAACGCTTGTTCGGGGGTTGTGACTGGCTTAATGCTTATCATTGAAGCAGCCCAGCTATTTGTGTAAAATGCAGCGCTTTTACGTAGCTAATACTAGCGACTAATAAACCTGAGGATTTTACTTTGAATAGACGTTTTTCCGTGGCACCCATGCTCGATTGGACAGATCGCCATTGCCGTACTTTTCATCGTAAAATGACTAAGCATGCGGTGCTTTATACCGAAATGGTGACAACAGGGGCCATTTTATTTGGCCGCGGAGATTACCTACATTTTAACCAGCATGAAAATCCCGTTGCTTTGCAATTAGGCGGCTCTGATCCTGATGCACTCGCAAAGTGTGCAAAACTTGCGGCTGAGCGTGGTTACGATGAAGTGAACCTCAATGTTGGTTGCCCATCTGATCGCGTACAGAATGGCCGTTTTGGTGCCTGTTTAATGGCGGAACCACAATTGGTAGCTGAATGTGTGGCTGCCATGAAAGCCGAAGTTAATATCCCGATTACGGTAAAAACACGTATTGGCATTGATGAGCAAGATTCATATGAGTTTTTATGTGCGCTGATCGAAGCGAGCCATAAGGTTGGCTGTGACGATTTTATTATTCATGCTCGTAAAGCTTGGCTCAGTGGCTTAAGCCCGAAAGAAAATCGCGAAGTGCCACCGCTTGATTACCCAAGAGTGTATCAATTAAAAAAAGATTACCCACAACTTGAGCTGAGCTTAAATGGTGGCGTTAAAACAATTGCTGATAGTCTCGCACATTTAGCGCATATCGATGGCGTGATGATAGGTCGTGAAGCTTACAGTAACCCGTTTATTTTAAGCGAAGTTGACGAAAAAATTTATGGTGATAGTCCATTTACACTTTCTCGTCATGAGGTAGTGCGCGCTATGTATGATTACATTGAAGATGAAATGCGCCAAGGTGCCAATTTTTGGCATATTGCACGGCATATGTTGGGAATTTTTCAAGGTCAACCAGGTGCACGCGGCTATAGACGTCATCTTTCAGAAAACGGCCATGGCAAACAGGCCGATTTATCGGTGATGGATAAAGCGTTAAGTTTTGTGCCTGAATAAACATATCATTTAAATATGAAAAGCCACTTTTTAGTGGCTTTTTTTGAACCTAAATAATGGTTAAAAAAGCATTTTTTTAGTCAAATTAACTTATCTACATTCATTTTAAAGTCAGCTTAATTTTTGTTTTTTAATCTTATCCTTTTGTTTTTTATTGTTTAAATTTTTATTTTCGTTACTTGGCACAAGTCTTGGAATCTCTTTGTTGTAATCACCCATAATCAACAGGAGAAAATCATGGGCTTAATTAATCGCGTTAATGATCTAATTCAATCAAACCTCGTTGCGGTATTAGATAAAGCAGAAGATCCAGAAAAACTACTTAACTTATTAATTCACGAAATGCAGCAAGCATTAGATGAATGCCGCACTACAGCTGCGACTATTCTCTGTGAAGAAAAAGCATTACAGCGCCAGCAAGCTGATAAAAAAGCGTCGATAGCGCAATGGCAAACAAAAGCTGAGCTTGCAGTAAGTAAAGGGCGTGATGATTTAGCGTGCGCAGCCTTGAAAGAAAAGCAACGTGTCGTAAGTGATTTGGCTGCGATTACACCAGAGCTAGTTAAATTGTCTGATTCATTAGCTAAGTTACGTGATGACGCACAGCGTTTGCAAGACAAACTTAGTGCGGCTAAAGCTAAGCAGCAAAGCCTAGCGCAGATTCACCATGTATTGAATGCACGGGTGCGTGTTAATCAACAATTGAATAGCGATAAAGTCGCGCACGCACTTTCTCGCTTTGATGTCATTGAGCGACGCGTGGAATCAATAGAAGCGCAGGTTGAGGCTTATGATGTAACAGCGAAGCAGCATTCAACTGCAGAGCAAATAGACGCATTAGTAAAAGATGAAGCGTTAGAGAATGAGCTTGCAGAGCTTAAAGCTAAATTGAAACAGACCGCCTAGGAGTAATGACAATGAACACGTATAACCATACTCGTTGGAGTAAAGATCCGTTAAATAAAAAAATATCGGGTGTATGTAGTGGCTTAGCGCGCCGGTTCGATTTTCCTATCTGGGCGACTAGGCTTGCAACGATTGTACTTTTTATCCAGTTTCCTGTCTTTATCGGTGCAGGTTACTTAATTGCTCATTGTTGTTTAGACAATAAAGCGTACTAGGGAAGAGCCATGAAAATTATTGCGTTTTGCTTATTGGTAGTGTTGTGCATAGCATTTAATCCATTTGAGGTGGTGCGATTTGATTCATGGCAATTACCTCTATGGATTGCAGACCTAAGTTGGGTTGGCATTGAATTATTTGGTGCATTAGTGGCGGTGATCGTGGTTATAGCGGTAATAGCACTGGTCAGCATTGGCGTGCTTGGAGCGGGTCTTATTGTTGGGGTTGGTGTGATGTTAGCCTTGCTTTTTGGCTCTTTAATGATTGCTTGGCCATTATTACTGATCGTTTGCTTATGCTGGCTTGTTACTGATAATCATAAAGTGGCTTAATTTGAGCCACTGAAATTACCTTCGATATTAATTTAGCTGACTATTTTTTCGCAAATATGCTAAATTTAGCACTTAAAGTGATTAAATATAACAAGGATCGAAATGTCGTTTAAGTCATTACTTACTATGCTCACGCCTGCTATTTTAGCTATGGGTCTTTATTCTTCTGCGTTATTAGCTCATGCAGATCACCAACATGATACGGTTAACGAAATTGTTGTTAACAATGCTCAAATAAGAGACTTTCTACCGGGGAGTAAATCCAGCGCTGGTTACTTAACACTGGTAAACCACGGCGACACAGCTATCGAACTAACCAAGGTAACGGTTGAGAGCTTAGGGCGTGTTGAGATCCATGAACATCAGCATGTTAATGGCATGATGAAAATGCAAAAAGTAGATACGCTACAGATCAAGGCTCATCAACAACTCGATTTTAAGCCAGGTGGTTATCACTTAATGGTATTTGAGCCAAAAGAGCCATTAAAAATAGGGCAAGAACTTAAACTCACGCTATATTTTAGCAATGGCGATCGGGTGTTTACTCAAGCTTCGGTGGTTTCATTAGAAAGCCAAATAGCAGAAGCACCACAATCTCAGCAGCATCATACACATCACTAGGAGGTTAAATGTCACAACATAAAGGGAAGATTATTACAGGGCTACTATTAGTCTTTGTTATTTTTTATGCCATATCTGTTTATTGGAGTATTGAACCTAGCCGCGTAAATGTGATCAATCAAGCGAAACAGGATGCACAAATTCGCGGAGAAAAATTCGTTACCGGTTATACAACCACGTCAGCATTAATCAACGTTGCGACTACCTTATTAAATAAACCCGGAGGTTATTTATCTAACGATATGATGCCGCCAAGCGTGTTGATGGACAATATGCCTGCATGGGAATATGGTGCACTTGAAATGACCCGCGATTTGGCGCTATCAATGCGTAAAGATTTTAGCCGTTCACAGTCACAGTCAACTGAACACGAAGCGTTAAAAAAGGCGCAACCGCAATTTAATATCAGCTCAGAAGCATGGGCGTGGCCTAGTGCAGAAAGTGAATATCAAAAAGGTATCGATTATTTAATTGTTTACCGTACGCAAATAGCCGATCAAAACGACCGCGAGAGTCAGTTTTATGCACGTGCTGATAATTTGCGTGGGTGGTTAAAAGAAGCTGAAAAACGCTTAGGTAGTTTAAGTCAGCGCTTAAGTGCCAGTGTTGGTCAAGAGCGTTTAAATACAGATTTAGCTGGTGATAAGGAAGCGCACCAAGCCACCTATGCACCATTACAAAACCAAGTGAAAACCTCTTGGTGGGAAATTGATGATGTTTTTTATGAATCACGTGGCGCAACTTGGGCTTTATTACATTTTTTGCAAGCGGTAGAATATGATTTTGCAGATGTATTAGAGAAAAAGAATGCGCGAGTAAGCTTACAGCAAATTATACGTGAGCTTGAGGCCACGCAAGAAACTGTATGGAGCCCAATTATTCTAAATGGTAATGGCTTTGGTTTTGTTGCGAATCATTCATTAGTAATGGCAAATTATATCTCAAGAGCCAACGCGGCTCTTATTGAACTTAGCGAACTTTTAGCGCAAGGATAAAACATGAAAAAGTACTGTTTAGCTGCCGCCCTTTCGATGGCATGTTTAGCCCCAGCGGCACACGCTGACACTTTATTAGGCTTATATATTGGTGTTGATGGCTGGCAATCTGATAACTCAGGTAGTTTTGCTGATCGAGGCGAAATGCAAAATTTTAATTTTGAAGATGAAACTTTTACTAGCTACTACGCGGCCCTTGAGCATCCAATTCCTCTTGTACCAAATATTAAATTAAAGTACACCGAGCTTGAACTAAATGGCTCAACCTTGTTAGATGAAAGCTTTGTATTTGGTGATACAACGTTTACTACCAATACGCCTGCAACTACGATCACTGACTTATCTCATGTTGATTATATTCTTTACTATGAAATTTTCGATAATGACTTAGTGTCTATCGATTTAGGGGTTAATGCAAAGCAGTTTGATGGCGATATTATCGTAAGTGGTACTTCAAATGGCTTAGCAACGACAGAGACAGTTGATTTTTCAGGCCTTGTGCCGCTAGTTTATGGCCGCGCTGAAGTGGGCTTACCGTTAACGGGTTTAAGCGTATTTTTTGAAGGCAGCTTATTAGCGATTGATGATAGCAAAGTGCAAGACTACCAAGCGGGTATTGCATGGGCTTTACTTGATAACTTAGCAATTGATTTAGATATCAAAGCGGGCTACCGTCAAATGACACTTGAACTTGACGATATTGATGATTTATACACTGATATCGATGCATCCGGTCCATTTGCAGGCGTACAAATTCACTTCTAATTTGTTTGCTTTTACGTGGCACAGCTATTTAATTGTGTGCCACGTTACTTCAAACTCTTCCTCAAGCGCACTGCTTAATAATTGCTTATAGGCCTTATTTATGGGCGTGTTGATTAATTTTCGTAATTCATCACCTGTTTGCGTAAATTTATAATAACTCAGTACTAAATCGTTACTTTTTGGCTTAAGTGCGACCCGTTGGGTTAAAAATGTTAGGTTTATTTCTTGGCCAGCTTTAAGCGCCGCAGATTCAATTTCTTTACGGTAGATCAGGCCAATATCCATCAAGGTTAATACATCTGGAAAACTGAGCCCGGCTTTACCTAAATTGAACGACACTTTGTTGCCTTTGCGAAGCAAATCAAATAATGAGGGTTTTTTATAAAAGCCTAATAAAATTAAATGACTGTGATCTTTTTCATTATAACCACAGATTGCCGTACACTTTTGCAGAGCATCGGCTTCGCGCTGGGTCATTTGTTTTAGCGTTTGTAAGCTTTTAATTGAAAATGTGCCGGGGGATACGGTTTCTCCGGTTAAAATTTTTGCCCACAGTTTTTGCATTGATTCATTAGAGGTGTCTTCACACAGTGCGATAAAGCGCTCAACCCAATCACTGTCTGGTTGGCCATTACTGGTTACGTCAGGACAAAAATCCATTGCCATGGCCATAATTGCTTCAATATTTTGCTGTTGTTTTACTAGTAGTAATTGTTGGCGATGTTGCGCTCTAGCGAGTGTTGAGTTATCACTATTTACTTGATAGGGCAATTTGCTTTGTCCTTGTGGACCATAGCTATCGTCACTGGCAGCGGTAAGACGAGTTGAGCGGATTTTACTCATAGAGTAACCGAGCTTAGCTTCAATAATATGAGCGAGGTTAATCTTGGCTTGGGCTGTTTGAATCGTCATCAACTTTCTCGCTCTGGGGTATTGTTTGTAGTTGTGCAGTTGTTTTTAAGTTATTAAGTCCAAGTCTTAGGGTGTTTTGTAAAATATATTGACTAAAAAGCGCTAAATAACCGCCAAGAATGGGAGTAGTAACCTCACCGTATAATGTACATGTCACTAAGTTGTCACTCGCTTGTGGTGAAAAAACAACCTCGCCGGCAACAATATGCTCTTCATTAAATAAAATATTAAAATCAATTTTAGCGTGGCTTATATTGGTAATGGTCATTTCACCAAACCCCCAGCTACTTTGCCAAAACTGGTGTGCACCAACGCCAGAGCTTGGCTCTCCAAGGGTGAAAACAATACTCGGATCTACTTTTTGCCACGGTGACCAGCTGGGCCATTTTGTAAAGTCACTGAGCAAGGGAGTTATGTTTGTTTGCGGAGCATGTATTGTAATGCTTTTTTGAACTTGGTATTGCTGCGGCAATAGCAGCCCAATTACTAAAAGAATCAAAGTAATAAGAAAAATAAATTTAGTAACTCTGGGTAAAATCTTAATGGCTATTCCTTAGATGATAAATTCCACTGTTGCACAACGAGGCATTGAATATCGACTATAATCTGTCAATCAAGCTTCATTAATTATCAACATTAGTACTGTATCATAAGCTAAATAGTGATAACTTATTAGTCAAGAGTTGAATTGTCTTAATATTAAATGATGGCGCGTAATATTTGAATTTAAAGGATTTGGAATGACGTCAGAACACAATGATTTTTTGTTTTTCAATCATGAAGAAGAGCTTGATGCTGAAGTTGTGCCTGCGGGTTATTGGGACATTTTAATTGTTGATGACGATCCTGAAATTCACACAGTAACAGAACTCGCCTTATCAGGTGTTGAGTTTTGGGGTAAAACACTGCGCTTTCATCATGCTTATTCTGGCGTTGAGGCTGTTGAGGTATTAGCTAACACTAATAATGTGTCGGTATTACTGTTAGATGTGGTCATGGAATCTGATGATGCAGGCCTAAAAGTCGTTAAAGAAGTGCGCGATACGTTGCAAAACCATAATGTGCGTATCATTTTACGTACTGGCCAACCCGGTTACGCCCCTGAAGAAAAAGTTATTCGCGAATATGATATTAACGATTATAAAACTAAAACCGAACTCACCCGCAGTAAGTTAGTAACCTCGTTAGTTACAGCTATTCGCTCATACGAGCAAGTTTGCCAACTTGAATACCAAAGCAAAGCGTTAAATAATATCTTATTAGCCTCAAAAGCTATTTTAGGTTTTACCGATATTAAAGCATTCACTATGGCAGTGATTAAGCAACTCTCGGTGATTTTAGATTGTGCACCCAGAGGTGTAGTGTGTGGCAGCTTAGGTGACAATAACCAAGTTCAAGTGTTAGGTGGGTGCGCGGAGTTTAGTGCTTTTATCGGTCAAGGTGTTGAGCAGCTAGATGATGGACGAATTATTCTCCAAGTGCAAAATTGCTTTGCATTTGGCGAGCATCAACACACCGAGCACGACACTACGTTTTTATTGAAAAGTAAAAACCGCC
Organism: Pseudoalteromonas prydzensis; assembly: GCF_011050055.1. GTDB lineage: Bacteria > Pseudomonadota > Gammaproteobacteria > Enterobacterales > Alteromonadaceae > Pseudoalteromonas > Pseudoalteromonas prydzensis_A. The sequence goes on from NZ_DRGM01000038.1 coordinate 10,685, forward strand.
AAGCCGCTATTTACTTAGAATATGTTAGTCAACCAAGTTTAACACAGCTGCAATTTGCTGAAATATTCTTAACCAATGTCAGTGTGGGATTAGATAATGTTAGGCTTTTTAATAAACTCAGAGATGCCGCCTATAAAGATGTGTTAACAGGTCTTGCCAATAGGACTGATTTTATTCAACAGGTTGAAAAGTATCATCGGTTAAATAGTAATGAGTATGTATTTATTCTAATTGATGTTGCACACTTTTCAGATATCAATAATGGCTTAGGTCAAGAAGTGGGTAACCACTTACTTATTGCAATTGTTGAACGACTCAAGCAAGAATACCCAAGTGCTAAATTACTGTCACGGATTGGTGCGGATGTATTTGGTTTTTTAATTGAGCGCGCTGGCTTTGATTTAAACGAGTTAAATGAAAATTTAAGCCTGCCGTTTGCTGCAGCAGAGCATTTGCTACCAGTTAATTTTAAAATTGGTTTGTGTGAACAACAGGACTTTCAAGCCACTGGTATTGAAACACTTAAGCTTGCCTATATCGCACTGAATCACGCTAAAAAAGGTAATCAGGGTAATACGGTTTGCTACACTCCTGATATGGAAGAGCAAATGGCTTGGCGATTAGGCATTATTCGTCAGCTTCGCCAGGATTTTGAAAATAATAAATTGGAAGTATGGTATCAACCGCAGTTGGCGTTTAGTGATTTGTCGTTAAAAGGCTGCGAAGCATTACTGCGTTGGCCTTCGGGTAATGGTAATTATATTTCCCCCGCGATTTTTGTACCACTTGCTGAAGATGCCGGGCTAATTGTGGAGATTGGTCAATGGGTATTGGAGCAGGCTTGCCAGCAGCAAAAGCGTCTTGAAGCTCAAGGTGTTGAAATTTGTATTGCGGTGAATGTGTCGGTGCCGCAATTTAAAGTGAAAGGCTACGCACAACAAGTCAAAGATACTTTGCGAAAATATCAGGTGACCCCAAAAAATATTGAGTTAGAAGTCACCGAAAGTGTGGTGATGGATGAGCTTTCGATGGTTATTGAAACACTGCAAGATCTAAAAGAGTTTGGTATTGAAGTGGCGATAGATGATTTTGGTACTGGTTTTTCATCACTCAGTTATTTGCAAAAGTTACCGTTGGATAGGTTGAAGATAGATCGTGCATTTGTTAAAGACTTACCCGCAAAAGACAGCGGTGCAATTGCTAAGCTGGTTATAGCGCTTGGCGCGCAGCTCGGATTAAAAACCATTGCTGAAGGCGTTGAAACACAAGCGCAAGCCGATTTTCTTAAACAATTAGGTTGCGATGAAGTGCAAGGGTTTATGTACGCTAAACCAATGCCAGAAGTTGAGCTTATTCAGTATATTGAAAGTAAAAAATAATACGATTGTTGCAATCTGTTGGCTGCCTGCGTAAATAGCTAATATCGCTTGAAGATTAATTCGGGTATACTTTGCGACCTTTTTTAAAGCAATTGGTTACTTTTTTATGAGCGCACTTAAAGCCAAGCGAGCGTTATTCTCATACCCTAAATATTGGGCTGAGTGTTACGGCACCGCGCCATTTTTACCAACGACACGCGAAGAGATGGATGCCCTTGGCTGGGATAGCTGCGATATAATCATAATTAGTGGCGATGCGTATGTTGACCATCCTAGTTTTGGTATGGCAGTAATAGGCCGCGTACTTGAAGCACAAGGCTTTCGAGTCGGTATTATTGCACAGCCTGATTGGCAATCAAAAGATGCCTTTATGGCACTTGGCAAGCCCAATTTATTCTTTGGTGTTACCGCTGGTAACATGGACTCGATGATCAACCGTTATACGGCTGAAAAGCGTATGCGCCATGATGATGCCTACACCCCAGGTAATATCGGCGGTAAACGCCCAGATCGCGCGGTGATGATTTATTCACAAAAATGCCGCGAAGCCTATAAAGGCGTGCCAATTGTGATAGGTGGTATTGAAGCCAGCCTACGCCGAATTGCCCATTATGATTATTGGCAAGAAAAAGTTCGCCGCAGTATCTTATTTGATGCCAAAGCCGATATTCTTATCTACGGTAATGCTGAGCGTCCACTTGTTGAAGTCGCGCATCGTATTGCTGGTGGTGAGACGATGGATACCATTCAGGATATTCGCGGTACGGCGGTTATTCGTAAAGAGCCATTACCTGGCTGGCGTGGCAGTGATTCCACAGCAATCGATAAAATTGGCAAAATAGACCCAATTCCTAATCCGTACGGTGCCGATGACGTAGGTTGTGGCAAAAGCGAATTTAAAAAAGCGGGTATTGATTTACAAGCCGAAGCCGCTAAACCAATTACTATTCAACCAGCGCGTCCTAAACCGTGGGAAAAAACCTACGTTAAGCTGCCTGCGTTTGAACAAGTCAGTGTTAACAAGCCACTGTATGCCCATGCATCACGTATTTTACATCAAGAAACCAATCCTGGTTGTGCGCGTGCGTTATTCCAGCGTCACGGCGATCGCTCTATTTGGGTGAACCCACCTGCGTATCCGCTTGAAACTCATGAAATGGATGCGGTGTTTGGATTGCCTTATCAGCGTGTTCCGCATCCAAGTTATGGTACTGCAAAAATTCCCGCTTACGACATGATCAAAACCTCAGTTAATATTATGCGAGGTTGTTTTGGGGGCTGTAGTTTCTGTTCAATCACTGAGCATGAAGGGCGGATCATTCAAAGCCGTTCACAAGAATCGATTATTGAAGAAATTGAACAAATTCGTGACAAAGTGCCTGGATTTACAGGGGTTATTTCAGACCTTGGGGGGCCAACAGCAAACATGTACAAACTGCGCTGTAAGAGCAAAAAAGCCGAAAGTACCTGCCGACGTTTATCGTGTGTGTATCCAGATATTTGTAAGCATATGGATACCGACCATACGCCAACAATCGAGTTATATAAAAAGGCCCGTGAAGTTAAAGGGGTGAAAAAAATCCTAATAGCTTCAGGCGTACGTTACGATTTAGCGGTACAAGATCCTCGTTACGTCAAAGAACTGGTAACCCATCATGTGGGTGGTTATTTAAAGATTGCGCCTGAGCATACCGAAGACGGGCCATTATCGAAAATGATGAAACCAGGCATGGGCGCATATGATCAGTTTAAAGAGCTTTTTGATAAATACTCAAAAGAAGCGGGGAAAAAGCAGTACCTGATCCCGTATTTTATTTCTGCGCATCCTGGCACTAAAGACGAAGACATGGTGAACATGGCGTTGTGGTTAAAGTCGAACGATTTTAAACTAGATCAAGTGCAAAATTTTTATCCGTCACCAATGGCTAATGCCACCACGATTTATCACACTGGGATGAACTCGCTGCGTAATATTAAAAATAATACCGAGCAAGTACCGGTGCCTAAAGGCGCGCGTCAACGTCGTTTACATAAAGCGATATTGCGTTATCACGATCCTGCAGGCTGGCCGATGATCCGTGAAGCACTGCGCAGTATGGGTAAAGCAAAGTTGATTGGTAAAGGGCCTAACTGTTTAGTGCCAGAAGAAACCCGTGACGAAAAATCGCTTAAAGCCGGTAAGGGTGGGCGTCCAGCGCTTAGCCGTCACACCGGCTTTAGCCAGTTTAAAAAAGCCAATACCAAGCCTAAGGTTGGCGGTAATCGTCAGCAGGCTAGGTAACCTGTAGGAAATGGCTTTAGCCATGAGTTTATGGCATAGCCCTTCGGTACTAAAGCACCACCTACAAGATTGAGTTATCTTGTAGGTGGTGCTTTAGTCATGAAAGTTACTCTTCAATAAACGCTTCACCTTCGGTCATCCATTTCGCGGCTGGTTTGCCTTTTAAGTAGTGATCAAAGTACTGCATCATCCGAATGGAAAAATCCACTTGGTTAGGGAATTTTTTTAAGTGGTGTGGTTCACCTTCATACTGCAAGAATGTGGCATCTTTACCGGCACGGCGCAGCGCTAAATAATACTGCACACCTTCGTGCCATGGCACAGCGTCATCTTTATCACCAAACATAATTAAGATTGGTGTATTGACTTTATCGGCAAAAAATACCGGTGAGTTTTCGATGTAAAGCTCCGGCGCTTCAAATAAAGTTTTACCGATACGGCTTTGCCCAGTTTCATATTGGAACTGACGCGCTAGCCCTGATTTTAAACGAATACCGCTATAGGCGCTGGTCATGTTTGACACTGGCGCACCCGATACCACGGCTTTAAACATATCGGTCTGAGTGATCATAAAGGCACTTTGATAACCCGCCCATGAATGCCCTTGTAAGCCAATTTTATCAGGGTCGGCAATCCCTAAATCAATCAGCTTTTGGGTGGCGTTGATCATGGTTTGCGTTGATGATTTACCTGGATGACCTATTTCAAAACGAATATCAGGTAAGAAAATCGCATAGCCGTTTGAGGTAAACATTGGGAAGTTAGGGCGGTGATTTAATTCCATCGCAGGGAAATCAAACATGCGCTGGCTCATATAGCGGTAGAAATACACAACTACCGGCACTTTATCGCCTTTTTTATAGCTCGCAGGTTTAATTAACACCCCTTGTAAGTCTTCCCCATCAAAGCCTTTATAGCTAATAAGTTCAGGCTGTTGGCCCCAGGCAAAATCATTCACTTGTGGGTTTAAGTTAGTAACGCGTTGTGGCTTATTAAAGCTAAAGTCGCTTTGATAAAAATCAGGGAATTGCTGATACGTTTGCTCGGTAAATAAATATTTGTCGGCATGTTTGGCTTTTTTCACTACATCAAAGCGTTTTTTACCGCTTAATACTTTGCTGACAGAGTTATCTACAAGGTTAAGTTTTGCGATTTCAGTTTGCTTTTGCTGTAAGTTTGTCGCGCTAAGTAGCAAAATTTCATCTTGTTTAAAGCCAACTTGCTCTTCATCAAGTTTGATAACTCGATATTGCGTGTTGTTTTCTTTGCCTTGTGTAAGGCGTGTGGCTTTAAGGTTGTTAACGTCAAACGCCCAGATATCGTATTTGCTATACACCAAGACTTGACTGCTATCAGCTAACCAACCTGCAACACCATAACCTGGTTGAGCTGATGGGTAATCGTGTTGATCATCGGCGAACGTTGCTTGAATTGCTTTTGTTAGGGTGCTTACTTTATTGCTACCTAAATCTTTAAGTTGCACTTGGCTATTTTCAAAGTAAGTAGCGTATTGTCCACTGGGTGATAGGCTAGGTTTAAATGGGTAGTCACTGATAATTGCTTTGCGCTCACCATTTTGAACATTCACAGCATAATAGTCGGCAAAAAAACCACCGTACATTACGCGCTCTAAATAAGGTAAATCGGAGGAACCAAGTAATGCCGTGCGATTGGTATTCAGTGCCACGCTCGGCATATCAACCGTACTTAGTTGTGCGACTTGTTTGCCATTAAGGTGGTAAACCGCCTGATAATGACGATTTTTATTGTTCTCGTTCCATTGTTGTTCTTCGCGGGGTTTTATTTCAGCATCGTTGTTATGCCAAACATTAAGGCCCTTTTGTGCGCGTATCGTATCGTAGTCAAATAGCGAGGCTTGATCTGTGTATTTCTTTTCTGTAATTTTTGCTGCTAACTTAGGGTGATTTTCAAAGTACAAGCGCTCACCGTCTTCAGACCAGCGTAGTTTTGCCGTTTTACCGATAGTCCAATCTTTTTTAGGGGAAACTATATCTGTGAGCTGTTCGTTTTGCCACAGTTTTAGCTGGTGATCGCGACGGCGCATATCGTCATTTACATAATTGCCGAGTGTGAATGCGGCAATATTCTTAGTTGGATGCCAGGCTATTTTATTTGCTACAACGCCTGGCTCATCAATTAATACACTCGTAGCCAAGCTATTATTTAATGTAATTAACGCAACTTGGTTATCGTTACCGTCAGGGTAGCTTTGGCTGATAAGCAGCTCGCTGCCAGATGCATTAATAGCGTAACTAAACACGCTATTTATTGTATCAGTTGTTTTATCTTTTAAATTTACAACAACTAAGTCAAATGCTTTGTCTTTTTTGTCTGGTTTGATTTCACTGGCTTTATCTGCACTTTTAGCGTCATCGATGTCGTCACTATCAGCGTCTTTAGCCGTTTTTTTATCTAAACGATAAGCTAACCAGTTACCGTCATCAGCGAGTTGATAGTCTTTAACGTTCTCAAAAACCTGTTGTTCGCCAGTGATGGTATTAACCAAAACCAGATTGTTTTTTAAGCTGTCTTGCTTTTTTGTGGTTTCTTTTTCAAGCAAAGTAGGGACTTGGGTAAAGGCGACCCAGTTGGCTGCTTTATTGATTGTAGGTTGAGTGCCGCGCTCAATTTCGGCGAGTAATTTATTATTGTTTAAAGTATAAACTTGGCCTGTTGCATCGCCGCGATATGGGGTGGCACTAAAGCTGAGTATTTCACCGTTTTCAGATAATTGTGTTGTTTTAGCGGTTTTAAAACCGAATACATTGTTAAATTGTAGCGCATCTTTTGCGTGGGTGGCTGCGCTACTTAGGCTTGCAACGAGGGCAATGCTTAGTAGGGAAAGTTGGGCTTTCATTCTTGATTCTCTTGTTGTTTCATCACCCCCATCATAACGGGTTTGTTAAACAATTCGAGTAGAAACGATAAGCGGTCGAAAATCACGGTTGAACGAATAAAAAAACCTTGCGAGGAAATTCGCAAGGTTGCTTATTTTAGGAGCTAAAGCCAAATCTTCTGTAGCTCTAGCCATTGTTTTTCAAATTGCGCGCTAGGCTTAGCTTTAAAGTCACTGCGTACGAATTGATTCATTTTGCCTTCGATATAGGCAAGTAAAAAGTTGGCTATAGTTAGCTCATCACTTTGAAAGGTTTTGCCTTCGCGCAGTTTTCGTTCACGTAGTACTTGTTTTAGCTGAGTTTCAAGCTTTTCAAACAAACCTTGTACACGCTCACGTAACCGTTCTTGCTCACCTTGCAGTGCGTCACCGGTTAAAATGCGGGTGATACCGGGGTTTTTTTCAGCGAAGGCCAACAGTAACAATAAAATATTATAGACACGGCTTTGCGTCTCTTTTTCATTTTCAAGAATTAAGTTAATACGCGAAAGTAACGTGTCTTCAATAAACTCAATTAAGCCTTCAAACATCCGTGCTTTACTCGGAAAATGACGATATAGAGCTGCTTCAGATACACCTACTTCAGCAGCTAGTTTTGCTGTTGTGATACGTTGACCTGGGCTGGTTTCTAACATCTGTGCGAGTGCTTGTAGTATTTGCTCTTTGCGATTACTTCTTTTTGTCGCAGGCATGAACATTCCTTTCTTTTATAATAATTTACTTAGCTTTTGTGGTTGAATACCACTCACTTTTTGAACAAGCGATTAAGGCTATGTTAATGTTTTATTCAGCTTCTTGCCAGCCTTTTTACAACCGTTTCGCAAGCTCTGTCATTACACTCAGTGCTAATGCGCTTTTGGTATCGATAGTTAATTCTTTTTGCTCATTGTGCCAGAATAATGTTAAAGCATTATGATCTGAATTAAAGCCAAGGCCACTTTGTGATACGTCATTAGCACAGATCATATCTAAGTTTTTATTGGTCAATTTTCCTTTTGCATAACTTGCAACATTTTGCGTTTCAGCAGCAAAACCCACGGTATAAGGGCGGCCATCCGTTAGGTTGGCAACGGCAGCAATCACATCAGGATTTTTCACTAATGTAACAGTCAGTTCGTCTCCTTGTTTTTTCATTTTTTGCTCGGCAACCGCAGCTGCGCGATAATCGGCAACCGCCGCACAGCCAATAAATGCGTCTGATTGAGGGGCAAAAATAAGCGCTTGTTCAAGTAATTGTTCAGCACTTTCTATTTTAATCAGGTTAGCACCAGCCGGTGCGGCGATTGTCACTGGGCCTGAAATTAAATTAACCTTAGCACCTAATAGTAAGGCTGCGTGTGTTAATGCATAGCCCATTTTTCCTGAGCTGTGATTCGATATAAAGCGCACTGGATCGAGCGCTTCACGGGTCGGACCTGCGGTGATTGTAATGGTTTTACCTGCCAGTATTTGTGGCTGCGCAGGCTGTGTGCATAAACTAACAAGTTCATGGGGTTCAAGCATGCGTCCTGCACCTATATCACCACAGGCCTGCTCACCTTTGCCTGGCCCCCAAATTGCAATGCCGCGCTGTTCTAAAGTCATAAGATTCGCTTGCGTGGCTGGGTGGGCATACATTTGTTGATTCATCGCTGGCGCTACGGCTACTTTTGCGGGGGTTGCCAGCAATAAAGTGGTGAGTAAATCGTCGGCAATGCCAGCGGCCATTTTAGCAATGATATTACTGGTAGCTGGTGCAACTAAAATTAAATCAGCCCATTTTGCGAATTCAATATGGCCCATTGCGGCTTCAGCAGAGGGATCGAGCAAAGAGTCTGACACTATTTCACCACTGACTGCTTGCATGGTAAGTGGTGTGATAAAGTGTTTGGCTGATTCGGTCATGACGACTTTGACATCACAACCATGATCTTTTAAACGCCTAACTAGTTCGGCACATTTGTAAGCGGCAATACCACCGCTGATCCCCAGTACAATTTTTTTATTTGCTCGTGCTGTCGGTAAATTGGTCATTAACTTTGTCATACTCTGCTGAAACTCTTTGTCGATATGTGCTAACGATAGCAAATCTTTGTGCTATGGACGAAGGTTTAATAGGGAATTTTATTACTAGTTAAACAGGCGAAAATTTTTTTTTGCATTACAGTTAAATCATAATACTACTTTTCAGGGACGAAATAATGCAACTTACCTCTTTACCCAGTAATCAACGGCCACGTGAAAAGTTATTAGCCAAAGGGGCTAAGTCGTTAAGTGATGCCGAGTTATTGGCTATTTTTTTACGAACGGGTTTACCTGGTATGAATGTAGTGGAGTTGGCACAACATTTAATGACACAAAATCAAACCCTGCATAACTTATTTAATGCCTCAATCGAAGATTTTTGCGCACAAAAAGGCCTGGGGACTGCGAAGTTTGTGCAATTACAGGCTGTGCTGGAGTTGAGTCGTCGCTATATGATGGAGCAGTGTCAGCGCGAAGCGGTATTTAATTCACCACAATCGGTGTATGACTATTTAACGCTTGAGCTGCGTGGCTTACAGCAAGAAATCTTTATGGTGTTGTATTTAGATAGTCAGAACAGATTAATTAAAGAAGAAACGCTTTTTTATGGCACAATTAACGCCGCATCTGTTTACCCAAGAGAAGTTGTCAAAGCGGCCTTAAAAAATAACGCAGCAGCGCTGATTTTGGCTCATAATCATCCATCCGGTATTGCCGAACCTAGCCAAGCTGACAAATTAATTACCACTAAATTGCAGCAAGCTTTGCAATTAGTCGATATAAATATTTTGGATCACATCATTGTTGGGGGAGATAATTGCGTTTCCTTCGCAGAACGAGGCTTGATTTAAGTGCATTCAAATCACTAAGCGTGTTAAAAATGAGCGGTTTAGTACTTATTTGCAAATTAGTTTAATTTAAATGCAGTTTTTACTTTCCCTAAGGGCATTCGATCTTTATAATTAGCCGCTATCAAATTTACACATGAGCTGATTGGATTAGATCAATCACTTGATCTTTGCCTGTATAAGCTGTATAAAGAGCGCCCTTCGATTTATCCCTGGGGCACAAAGTACATAGCCTAGGGGAAAATTAAGCTCGAGCGAAGTTATTGGAGATATATAGACATGTCTAAAGTATGTCAAGTTACAGGTAAGCGTCCTGCGGTTGGTAATCACCGTTCACACGCGAGAAACGCGACTAGACGTCGTTTCCTACCTAACCTACAAACACA
>NZ_DRGM01000039.1 GCF_011050055.1 Pseudoalteromonas prydzensis
GCCTAACGGCACGTGAAGCGAAAGTATTGCGTATGCGTTTTGGTATCGATATGAATACCGACCATACCTTAGAAGAAGTAGGTAAGCAGTTTGACGTTACCCGTGAGCGTATTCGTCAAATCGAAGCGAAGGCACTGCGTAAATTACGCCACCCTTCACGTTCAGACTTACTGAAAAGCTTCTTAGATGCTAAATAATTAGCAACTAAAATACAGATTAAAATTTAAAAGGCCGCTGTAGCGGCCTTTTTTCTATTTACAGGAAATAATTATGGCTTGGATCCAAATCCGTATCAATGCCAACGCTGCAACCGCTGATGCAGTAAGTGACTTATTAATGGAGGCAGGCAGTGCGTCTGTTACCTTTATTGATGCTAAAGACACCCCAATTTACGAGCCAAAAATCGGCACTGTGGTATTTTGGGCTGATACTACTGTGATTGGTCTATTCGAAGCTAATCACGATATGAATGCGGTCGTTGCTTTATTAAAGCGCCATGACGAACTAAAAGACACCTTAGTATACAAAATAGAGCAGCTTGAAGATAAGGACTGGGAACGCGAATGGATGGATAACTTCCACCCCATCCAGTTTGGTGAAAAACTGTGGATTTGCCCAAGCTGGCGCGATATTCCCGATCCAGACGCCGTCAATGTGTTACTCGATCCAGGCCTTGCGTTTGGTACCGGCACCCATGCCACTACTGCACTTTGCTTAAAATGGCTTGAAAGCCAAGACTTAACCGGTAAAACCGTGGTCGACTTTGGTTGTGGCTCAGGCATTTTAGGCATTGCAGCAATCAAGCTCGGTGCCAAGCGCATGATCGGCATAGATATCGACCCGCAAGCCCTTGAAGCAAGTTTAGATAACGCACAGCGTAATGGCGTTGCCGATAAGCTTGAGGTTTACTTGCCAGAAAATCAGCCTGAGTTTAGCGCTGATATCGTGGTTGCCAATATTTTAGCGGCGCCACTGCGTGAATTACACAGTGTGATATTAGGCTTGTTAAAACCAGGTGGTAAAATTGCCATGTCGGGGATTTTAGAACAGCAAGCGCAGTCAGTTGCAGATGTTTATGCGCCGTTTTTAGCCTTGGATGAGATTGCTGTTGAAGGTGAATGGACGCGTGTTAGCGGTACTAAGAACGCATAATTTGCTGGTTTTAGTACTTTAGAGTATTAACTCAAAATCACTAGGTAAAGCCTGTAATTAACAGGCTTTACCTATTATTTACACACTGTTATACATAATGATTTTCTTGACGAAAATTAGTTCTGTATAAAATTCAGACAAATAAAGCCATTCGTCAAACTGTTATCAAATGTCAATACGCAAAAGTCAAAAAAAAGTCACTTTTGTTCAATTTATAGCCTTTGATTTTTGCAAAAAAAACCGTAAACTTAGCGCCCCTTGAAAAGAGGCCTATTGAATACAGTGCGTATCGGAACATACCAATTAGAGAACAATGTAATTGTAGCGCCAATGGCGGGAATTACTGATAGACCATTTAGACAACTTTGTCGCCGCTTAGGTGCGGGGCTTGCCGTGTCTGAAATGCTCTCGTCGAATCCTTTGGTATGGAAAACCGAGAAATCGATGAACCGTATGGATCATAGTGGTGAATCGGGAATACGCGCGGTGCAAATCGCAGGAGCTGATCCTGAGCTTATGGCTCAGGCTGCACAATTCAATGTAAGTAATGGTGCACAAATCATAGATATTAATATGGGGTGCCCAGCTAAGAAAGTGAACAAGAAACTCGCAGGCTCCGCGCTGTTACAGTTTCCTGGTTTAGTGGAAGAGATTATTGACGCAGTGGTTAGCGCTGTTGATGTACCTGTAACACTGAAAATCCGTACTGGATGGGATCAGGACAACCGTAACGGTGTTGAGATTGCGAGAATAGCTGAACGTTATGGCATAGCTTCATTGGCCGTACATGGGCGTACACGCGCATGTATGTACAAAGGTGAAGCTGAATACGCCACTATTAGGGATATCAAACGTTCAGTGTCGATACCTGTCGTTGCAAATGGAGATATAACGTCTCCTGAAAAAGCAAAACAGGTTTTGGACTATACGGGTGCAGATGCCATTATGATTGGTCGAGCCGCCCAAGGTCGCCCTTGGATATTTAGGGAGATAGACCACTATTTGCGAACCGGTGAACATTTACCTGTGCCTCCAATTGCGGAAGTACGTGGTATTTTGATGGAACACTTAGTGAACCTTCATGCGTTTTACGGCGAACCAATGGGAGCGCGCATCGCTCGCAAACATGTATCTTGGTATTTGCAAACCCATGACAGTGACGGTCAGTTTAGGCGAGTATTTAATGCTCTCGATAATCCACAGGCACAAATCGAGACATTAGAGCAATACTTTAAAACACTAGCAGCTAACTAAGAAAGAAAGAGATATAAACAATGTTCGAACAAAACGTGACTTCTCCATTTATCACTAACCCTCATGTTCAGTCACACGAGAAACCGCAGCCATTACGCGATGCAGTGAAGAAAGCTGTTCATCACTATTTAAAACAGCTTAACGGTCAAGATGTGCAAGACGTTTACGACCTTGTTCTTTCAGAGCTAGAAGCACCATTACTTGAAGAAGTAATGACTTACACACGTGGTAACCAAACACGTGCGGCAATCTTACTAGGTATCAACCGCGGTACTTTACGTAAGAAACTAAAGAAATACGGCATGAACTAATACGATGTTGTGATTTATCACAACATTCGTTTGAAAAAGCACCTTCGGGTGCTTTTTTTATACCTTTAATAATCCTCAAAAAAGCACCTAATTGCAAAATCCTCACCCTTTAAACATCGTTTTTTAAGCGATATTCAGTTAAAATAGCGCCTTTCTAAGCTAGCTCAAACACTGAGGTAATCAAACTACAATGGATACACATCGTCCAATTCGTCGCGCACTACTAAGTGTGTCAGATAAAACCGGTATTGTTGAATTTGCTCGCGCTCTGGAATCACAAGGCGTAGACATCTTATCAACTGGCGGTACTTGTAAATTACTTGCTGATAACGGCATTAAAGTCACTGAAGTATCTGACCACACAGGTCACCCTGAGATCATGGATGGTCGCGTAAAAACGCTTCATCCAAAAATTCATGGCGGCATTTTAGCGCGTCGTGGTCAAGATGAAGACGTCATGGACGCTCATAACATCTCAGCTATTGATATCGTTGTAGTTAACTTATACCCCTTTGCGAATACTGTCGCTCAAGAAAACTGCAGCCTTGAAGATGCCATTGAGAACATTGATATCGGTGGCCCAACGATGGTGCGTGCCGCGGCTAAAAACCACAAAGACGTGACTATTGTAGTAAACGCCAAAGATTACGAGCGCGTGATCAACGAAATGCAAAGCAACAATGGTTCAACTACATACAAAACACGTTTTGACTTAGCGATTGCCGCTTACGAGCACACCGCACAGTACGATGGCATGATTGCTAACTACTTCGGTAAAATGGTTGCTGACTACACGGATGAAGCGGCTGAGGAAACTAAATTCCCACGCACTATCAATATGCAGTTCACTAAAAAGCAAGACATGCGCTACGGTGAAAACTCACACCAAGACGCGGCGTTTTACGTTGAAAATGACGTTCAAGAAGCGTCTGTTGCAACCGCCGTACAGCTACAAGGTAAAGCATTGTCGTTCAACAATATTGCTGACACTGATGCAGCCCTAGAGTGTGTTAAAGAATTCGATGTACCGGCGTGTGTTATTGTAAAACATGCCAATCCTTGTGGTGTGTCAATCGGTGAAAACATTCTTGAAGCCTATGACCGCGCATTCAAAACCGATCCTACATCAGCATTTGGTGGCATCATTGCCTTTAACCAAGAGCTTGATGCTGATACTGCTGAAGCGATTGTGTCACGTCAATTCGTTGAAGTGATCATTGCGCCTAAAGTATCTGAAGCCGCAGCACAAATCGTATCTGCAAAGCAAAATGTGCGTTTATTAGAATGTGGTGAGTTCTCTGCTAAAGGCACAGGTCACGACATTAAGCGTGTAAATGGCGGTGTACTCATTCAAGACCGCGATTTAGGTATGGTTACTCAAGGCGACTTAAAAGTTGTGTCTAAGCGCCAACCTACTGAGCAAGAGCTTAAAGACTTATTATTCTGCTGGAAAGTGGCTAAATTTGTAAAATCAAACGCCATTGTTTATGCCCGTGACGGTATGACCATTGGTGTAGGCGCAGGCCAAATGAGCCGCGTTTACTCAGCTAAAATTGCCGGTATTAAAGCCGCTGATGAAAACCTTGAAGTGAAAGGTTCAGTAATGGCATCTGATGCGTTCTTCCCATTCCGTGATGGGATTGATGCAGCTGCTGAGGCAGGTATTACAGCTGTGATCCAACCAGGTGGTTCAATGCGCGATGAAGAAGTTATCGCCGCAGCGGACGAAGCTGGCATGGCAATGGTGTTTACTGGCATGCGTCACTTCCGCCACTAATCACACAAAGAGCTAACACCATCAGTTAGCTCTTTTTGTTTGCTACAAATTCACGTATTCTGCTTATTCTATAACCTCTATAAAATTATAATGTGAAGGAACAGACGATGAAATTTGCACTAAAAACGCTACTGGTTGCTACCCTTGCTATGAGCTCAACGTTAGTACTTGCCCATGATCATGGCCAAAACTCAGCGGTTGCTCAAGCCGTTAAATCAAGCGAGCGAAACACTGAACGTGACCAATATCGCCACCCTGTAGAAACACTCGCGTTTTTTGGCCTAAAGCCAACGATGACAGTGGTTGAGATTGCACCAGGCGGTGGCTGGTACAGTGAAATTTTAGCGCCAGTACTGAAAGAGCAAGGCACCTATTATGCTGCGCACTTTCCTGCTGATTCATCGGTTGGCTACTATCAACGTTCACTCGCTGGCTTTAAACAGAAAGTCGCCGAAGATGAGCGATTCAGTAAAGTAAAAATCACTGAATTTGCCCCTTCAACACATTTAGACATAGCACCTGCGGGCAGCGCAGACATGGTGTTAACTTTCCGTAATGTACATAATTGGTATATGAGCAAAGATAAAGACGCCGCAGCTAATGCCTTTAAGTCTTTTTACAAAGCACTTAAACCAGGTGGCACTTTAGGTGTGGTTGAGCATCGCCTACCTGAAGCGCAAGCTGATGAAATGCAAAAGTCATCAGGTTATATGAAGCAAAGCGTGGTAATCGAACTTGCTAAACAAGCAGGCTTTGAACTTGCAGCAAGCAGTGACATAAATGCAAACTCACTTGATACAGCCGATCACCCTAAAGGGGTATGGACCCTTCCACCAAGCCTTAGACTTGGCGAGCAAGATGCCGCTAAATATAAAGCCATTGGTGAAAGCGACCGCATGACGCTGAAATTTAAAAAACCGCTTTAAATAGGATATTCGCCATGAATGTATTAGTCATTGGCAGCGGCGGCCGCGAACACGCACTTGCGTTTAAGGCCGCTCAAAACACTAAAGTTAACACTGTATTTGTAGCCCCAGGTAATGCTGGTACTGCGCTTGAGCCAAAGCTTGAGAATGTTGCCATTAACGTTGAAGACCTCGATGGCCTACTTAACTTTGCGCAAAACAATAATGTTGAGCTCACCATTGTTGGCCCTGAAGTACCATTAGTACTTGGTGTGGTAGATAAATTCCGTGAACACGGTTTAGCTATCTTTGGCCCAACAGCAGGTGCTGCGCAGCTAGAAGGCTCTAAGTCATTCACGAAAGACTTTTTAGCCCGTCACGCAATTCCAACGGCTGATTACCAAACCTTTGAACAAATTGACCCTGCGCTTGCGTACTTACAAGAAAAAGGCGCACCGATTGTTATTAAAGCGGACGGTTTAGCAGCTGGTAAAGGCGTTATTGTTGCCATGACCGAAGTTGAAGCTGAAGATGCTATCCGCGATATGCTTGCTGGTAATGCCTTTGGTGAAGCTGGCAGCCGCGTGGTGATTGAAGAGTTCTTAGAAGGTGAAGAAGCGTCATTCATCGTGATGGTGGATGGTAAAAACGTACTCCCGTTTGCAACTAGCCAAGATCACAAACGCGCTTACAATGGCGATCAAGGTCCAAACACAGGTGGTATGGGGGCATACTCACCAGCGCCGGTAGTAACCGATGAAATCCATCAACGCATCATGAACGAAGTGATCTACCCAACGGTAGAAGGTATGGCAAGTGAAGGCCATCCGTACACTGGCTTCCTCTATGCAGGCCTTATGATCGATGACTCTGGTACCCCTAAAGTTATCGAGTATAACTGTCGTTTTGGTGACCCTGAAACACAACCTATGATGCTACGTTTGCAGTCTGACTTAGTTGAACTGATTGAAGCCGCTAATCGTGTTGAACTTGATAAAACCACCATTGAGTTTGACCCTCGTGCGGCAGTGGGTGTGGTACTGGCAGCGAAAGGCTACCCTGATAACTACCCTAAAGGTGATGCAATTAGTGGCCTGAAAGTAAACTACCCAGAAGGCGAAAAGGTCTTCCACGCGGGTACTAAGCAAGACGGCGATAACGTAGTGACTGCCGGTGGCCGAGTATTATGTGCAACGGCACTGGGTAACACAGTGACCGAAGCGCAGCAACGTGCCTACCAACTAGTTGCTGAAATCAGCTGGCTAGGTATGGAATACCGTACCGATATTGCTTATCGCGCCATCGCTCGGGAAAAATAGGTCCAACCAGCAGCTATTAATAATAAGCGCAGTTTATCTGCGCTTTTTTAGTGCTACAATAAAGCGGTGACGTCTTGCATATAAGTAACACCTTGGAACAACAACCGTTTAAATATCATATTATTGCATTGTTTATTTTGAGCATTTTAGTGTTCATTATCTATACCTTTGCCAATCATTTAGCTACACCTACCCGCTATACAATTAATAAAACCGCTGCTGTGTATTTAGAGCAAAGCTATCGCATCGATCCATCAAAATCACTAACGCTCGCTAAATTTTTAAACGATCCGGATGCCCGTATTTCAGAACCATTTGACACCATTGCATGGGGCTTAAAATCACAAGATTATTGGCTTTTAATGAAGCTAGAAAATAAATCAGCCGAGTCAAAACAGCTATTCGCTCACTTTGATAATCCTATGATTGATTATTTAACTGTTTATCAAATAGATAACCAAGGCCAATTGGTTAACACCTTTAATTTAGGCGATCGGCAAGAGCAACTTAGCTTATTTGAATACAGCGTCCCGCATATAAGCTTTGCTATTGCAGCACAAAGCCATAGCCTGTTGATCATAAAAATAGACACTACAGGGATCAGCAAAACCCCAATAAATTTATATGGTGAAGCTGAATTTAAAGATTTACTCCGCGCCCAAACAGCTATTTGGGGAATTTTTGTTGGGGTATTAATTATGGCGGCTTTATATAATTTAGTACTGTATTTTGGTATTCGCGATCGGGTTTATCTGATTTACATTGGCTATATACTGTCTGCACTGATTTTGATGGGCTCTGTATTAGGTTTTGGTTTTTACTTATGGCCAGTAGCGTTACAGCAGCTTTTTAATCACTATATTGTAGTGAGTAATTACGCGATTGCATTTTTTACACTAGCTTTCTGTGCTATGTTTTTGCGCTACCATAAAGATAAATGCTGGCGTTATAAGCTAAGTCTTGCACTATTGAGCCTTATGCTCTGTTTAGGGATCGCTAGCTTTTTCATTGTTGAATATATTTCTTCGCAAATATTCTTTGTTGTCTTAGTTTTTCTTTATATTGTATGTATTACATTAATTTACAATAAATTACGCAGCGGCTTTCGCTGGGCCAAGTTTTATGTCATTTCGTGGATACCGTTGATAATTGGCGCAGCAATTCAGCCCTTAGAGCTGACAGGGATCATCGAATATAGCTTTGCCACCCGTCATGCATTTTTAGTGGCAATTCTATGTGAAGTAACATTAATGGCCATGGCACTGGCTGATCGGGTGCGCTACCAACGAGAAAAAGCGCTCTATCACGCCACTCATACCGAGCAAACAAAGCTTTTAAACAGCGCAATGTTAAAGCATGCATACACAACTTTGCAGCTCAACCAGCGCCCTGCAAACTTATGTCTAATTAGGATTATCCACTTTCACTCGTTAAGTCATATTTTAAATCAAACCC
>NZ_DRGM01000040.1 GCF_011050055.1 Pseudoalteromonas prydzensis
AATCGTACTTTTTCAGATTATGACGACATTGTGGAGCAAGTAAGTAGAGCGTGGAATGTGTTTCGTTCAAATATTACTAACGTTAAGCATATGTGCTTTAGAGCATGGACAAATTTGATCACTTAATAAATAGTATTGGTATTACGTAAGTGTCCGACAAAACACACTTAGCATGTCCCCGGTCGATGATAGTGTCGCATTTGTATGTGGCTCTCTACCGCTGTGGGCACTACGTCATCGCCAGGCTCCAAATTAAAACAATCCATATTCTTCAGTTTCTTCTGCGTGTTGATGCATTAAGTGTTGTGGTCTGAAAATAGCACTTGGGTCTATGAGTACGCTATGTTTATGTTCAAGTTTAATCAATCCTCGCATCATATTTTTGGTCTGCGGATCAATATCAAAACCGACATCTGTAAGTTTATCTAAAGGTTTGATATCTTCTTTTTTATAGCTGATATTATCTTCAACCTTATCGACCAATAGTCCGATGTGAGGGTTTCTACCATCTTTAGTGGTAAAAATGATAATTGGCTTATGATCGAGTAGGATCTGTTCTTTCGCTGATTCAAATAACCTGATGAGTTGCATAAAGTTACTGTTGCGCTCTATGTTCAGCTCAGTCATCGCTTGTGTTATATTGCTTTGTTTTACTAACTCAATTATCTTATTTGCACGCATGTACAGTCGGCTGTGGGGAATTTTAAAGCGCTCTATAATTGCTTTGAGATCTTCGTTTTCAGTTTTGAAGTTACTGTACCATTTTGCAAAATTTGATTGCTGAACATCAGTATTATGATCAAAGGGTTGCTTATGCTTGATACTATTTTCCAGTGCAGCAAACCATTGTTGTTGCTTTTGTTGCCACTCGCTAAATAATTCGACCAATGCTTGATTGGTTTCTTGTGTTGATTGTTTATTAAGAATAATCCCTAAATCAAAGATCGGGGTTGGGGTTTCCATATAATCTTTAACACCAATAAAGCTTTTATTGTCGTTTGGTAATGAGGTTAAATTATCTTCAAAGCGTTCAGTTAAAAGTATGTCGAGAATTTTTAATGAAATCGTCTTTTGGCCTACCCTAAAATTAATTAAATCCATACAGCCCTCATCTCCTAGATTGATAGATTAAGAATAGAACATTATTTAGAAAACGCAGTTATTTTGTTACAGCACAGAGCGGTAGACGATATGTTTATTTTTATCAGTTTTATTGATGAATAACGCGTTTATTTGTTTATCTTCACTGAAAATAATATTTAGGCGCTGCATCAAACAATTATGTTGCAGTGGTTGAGGGCAGTGTTGTGCCGCAGCAGTAAATACCATTGCATTCAGATAGCCTTCAAAGTGGATGCGATTTGGTTTGTTAATATTGGCCAGTGCCATATCTTGTAAGAATTCACGGCACCAATAGGCGCTGCATTTATGTGGGTTTGGCACGACTTCGGTGACCATCACTTCACTAGGGTATTTAAGCCGCGCAAATAGGTCTGAACTTGAAGCAAAAGAAACGCTAGTGTATTCAGGGGTAAATTGTTGCTCATAGGCGTTATTTATAAACTCTGATAATGGCTTATAAGTACCTACTAAACTAATGGCAGTCACGCCACTGGCTTTAAGTGTTTTTAGGGCGTTTGCAATATCATGGCTATTACGTTGAAAGCGTGCGACTTTAACTGGTTTTAGGTTAAATTTAGCGAGCGATTTTCTTAGCCCTGACTCTACTACGAAGCCAAACTCATCCGCTTGAATTAACAATCCAATTTGACTGTGATTCTTTTCTTCGACGAGGTATTTTATTTGTTCGTCAGCTTCATCTTCATAGCTGGCGCGTAGATTAAACACATTCATTTTTGGCTGATAATGCAAAAATTCGGCGCCGCTGTAAGGCATTAAATAAGGAGTTTGTAACTTTTCAAGCAGAGCAGAAACCGCGAAGCTTGTTGGTGTGCCCATGGCTCCAAATAGCGCATCGACTTGGTCTTTATAAATGAAGTGACGAGTATTACGAACTGCTCGCCTTGGCTCGTAACCATCATCGGCAACAATAAGCTGCACTTGAGCCCCATTGATGCCGCCACTTTCATTTAGCTTGTTAAAATAGACATTACTACCTTGGTAAAGTTGCTCACCAATTTGTTTTGCAGGCCCGGTTAAGGCGGTAGACATACCTAGTTTTATAACGGGTTTGTTTTTGGCATAGGCAAAGTGGCCGGTAAAGAATAGCAGCAATAAAACAACACTAAGGTAATTTCTTAAGTAAATATTGCTCATACCAATTAGTTACAGCCTGTTTTAATTGTTTATCGAGTGATTTTTTACCGCTGATCTGTAGAGCTGTTTGTGCCTTTTGAGGTGACCAGTTTTGTAATATTAGCCTAATAAAAAGGCATTTGGTATTTTCATCGCAGGTTAACAGGCTGCGAGGTGTGCACCAAAGTGTCCGCCATAGTAAAGGTTTTATGGCGTGTAATTGATAGTCTGTTGTTAATAAAGATTTTAATCGTTTATCTAAGTGGCGATCTACCTGCTGTGGCATAAAAGCTGTAAGTACTTGTTCGACTAATTGCTGATCTAGTTGGTTAAAATGATCGAGTAGTTGCAATGCAAAATCAGACTGAAATTCGCTTTCTAGTTGATCGTTTAAGGTATTGTCTCGACTTAAACTTTTTAGTACCAGTGCCGCATGCTCTGCGGTTGCTTTATCTTGTTTGAACCCCAGTTTGACTAGATTAAAGCCCGCCGCTTGCCAAAACTTTAGTAAGCTGGCATTTGCACCAAAACTGGCACCAAACCAATGGCAGCTTGCAGTTAATTGTTGCTCGCAATGCGCAAGTAGCTTTGAGCCAATCTTGTTGTTATGGTGCGATGGCGCAACAGCAATGCGGACAACACGAGCGCAGTTTAAGGTGAGTATACTTGGCTCAACGGTTAACTGCGCTAAGGTTTGCGCCATTAAGTGGCCTTGCGGGCGGCGTTGGCCACTGGCAATCTGTTCACTTATTGTTGTATTTAAACCGCCTTCAATAGCAATTAAACATACCCCAAGAAGCGTATCACGTTGTTGGCAGACAAAAATACGCTGTGCTGTGGCATCCAGTAGGTGGCGTAAATCATTCACGCTAGTTTGATAGTGCGCTAACGACAATAAGCCCATGACTTGGCGAAGTAGCGCTTCATCACTGGCCAATTCAGTCGCGTTGAGTTCGCTAAACTGAAGTGCTGCATCATCAAACTCAGTGCTTTTATAGTCTGCGTCTAGGGCTAAGAGTTTACAAATATGCTGTTCGAGCGGATCAGCTGTGGCAAAACGAATTGGTAGTTCTAAATTAACACTACGCATATTTTTATAGTGCTTTTCTAAATAGCGTTTAAAGCGCAAAGTATAGCCACGACCGTTACCTTCATAGCCAATCATAGTGCTGGCAAATACGATCCGTGGATAATGATCGAGCATTTTGATAAGCATGGGCACCGGGATTGCCGCGGCTTCATCAACCAGCAGTACATCGCACTGAGGCTGCTCACTTAATAACTGGTCTGGTGCAATGTAACGTAAGTTAGCGAGCTGTTTTTGTTGTGCTTGATAATGGCAGCCTCGCTCAGCAGCAAAATGTTTAAAGCAGCTATGTAGAGCTGTAAATTGTTGTGAACAGATAATAATGTTTTTATCGCTAAGCTTTGCTGCTGCAAGGCCGAGTGCCGCAGATTTGCCTCGGCCACGATCAGCACTGATCAATAATGGCCGGTTCGCTCTTCCCGTTGCGGTTTTAATTATTTGCTCAACACAATACTGTTGCTCTGTAAGTGAAAGTACGCCAGCTTCTGCGCTCACTTTAGGAAGTGGTTGCCAACCTTCAGTTTGGCTAAAATGCAGTAGTGAGTTATTGGTGAGTAAACCCGCTAAACGTTGATTAAAGTAACTGTGCTGGCGTTGTTGCGCAAATGATTGAAAGGTCTCGAGGGCTGGATCGCACCAATGCTGTAAATCAGCCAGCTCTGGTAATAATAAAATAAATAAACCGCCAGCCTGAACAGTGCCACTAAGAGCAGCAAATTTGTCTGGCACTAAGCCACTAAAACCGTCATAAATAACATACTGAAATTCTTGGCCAAGAATTTGATGAGTATGTTCAGGCCAGCTACTGTCAGTGAGTTCGCCACTAGTTGATAATACCTTAACAAGCGGATGGCAAAGTTGCTTGAGTAACTCATTAGCCTGTTGATAACACCAGTTTTGTTCGCCAGTAATGAGTAGCAATTGCCTATGTTTAGCATAGGCAATTTGCGGTAGGATATTACTTATTAACGAGTTAAATGGCTTGTAGTCGTGCATAAACAGTTACTAACCACTTACTACCAAAGTCATCAAAATTCACTTGTACGCGAGATTGAGCGCCACTGCCTTCGTAATTAATAACTGTTCCCATACCAAATTTAGCATGTAATACATGCTGCCCTAAGTTAAAGCCACTTTCTTCAAATGCTGCATGGCTCACCGATGAGCTAAATCGGCCAGCTGCAGGCGGGCGCGATACTTGGGTTTTTATACGAATTTCTTCAATGCAATCTTCAGGCATTTCTCGTAAAAAGCGTGATGGGCTGTGGTATTTTTCTTGACCATAAAGACGACGGCTTTCAGCGTGGCTAATATAGAGTTTTTCCATGGCGCGAGTCATGCCTACGTAACAAAGACGGCGTTCTTCCTCTAAGCGGCCTGATTCTTCGTTACTTTGCTGTGATGGGAACATGCCTTCTTCAACACCAACCATAAATACCAGCGGGAACTCTAGGCCTTTCGCTGAGTGCAGTGTCATCATTTGCACGGCATCTTCATGTTCTTCAGCTTGGCCATCACCCGACTCCAGGGAGGTATAAGCCAAGAATCCTTGCAGTGGTGAGCTAAACTCTTCATCTTCCGGGAGTTCGTATTGGCCACAGGCGCTGATCAGCTCTTCTAAGTTTTCTACCCGAGCGCGGCCTTTTTCGCCTTTTTCAGCTTGATACATCGCCATTAAACCAGATGTTTGAATCGCGTATTTGGCTTGCTCTTCTAGCGTGAGATCGCCAATTTTGTCTTCAATGTGCTCAACCAGCTCAACAAACTTAGTTACAACACTAGCCGCACGCCCTGATAGGTGCTGTTGCTCAACAATGGCTTTTGCAGCGTACCAAAGCGGCAGTGATTCACTGCGTGCACAATCACGAATATGGCTTAGGGTTTTGTCGCCAATACCGCGGGCTGGGGTGTTAATAACACGCTCAAAAGCGGCATCGTCTTGGCGATTGCCAACAAGGCGTAAATACGCCAGTGCGTCTTTAATCTCTTGGCGTTCGAAAAAGCGCATACCGCCGTAAATGCGGTATTTTAAGCCTTCTTGTAGCATGGCTTCCTCAAGCACCCGCGATTGCGCGTTACTACGATATAAAATTGCGGCATCTTGTAAGGCATTACCAGCATTGAGCCAACTACGCAATTTACTGCTGACAAAGCGGGCTTCGTCTAATTCGTTAAAAGCGGCATAAACAGAAATAGGCTCGCCATCATTGCCATCGGTCCAGAGGCTTTTACCCATCCGGTCTGAATTATTTTGAATAAGCGCATTAGACGCTTTTAGAATAGTGGCAGTAGAACGATAGTTTTGCTCGAGGCGAATTGTTTCGGCTTCAAAGTCGGTTAAAAAGCGTTTGATGTTTTCAATTTTTGCACCACGCCATCCGTAAATACTCTGGTCATCATCACCAACAATCATAATGCTGTTGGTATCGCCGGCGAGTAATTTAAGCCATGCATATTGAATGGTGTTGGTATCTTGAAATTCGTCTACTAGCATATGGGCAAAACGTTGCTGGTAATGACGCAACAATGTTGGATTGTTTTTTAGAACCTCAAAACTACGCAGTAATATTTCGGCAAAATCAACTAATCCAGCACGGTCACAGGCTTCTTGATAAGCGGTGTAAACTTTGAGCATCATTTGTTCGTTGATGTCGTAAGCTTGGATATCTTTGGGGCGCAGGCCTTCATCTTTCTTGGCGCTGATATACCACCCAAACTGTTTCGCAGGCCACTTTTTGTCATCAATATTCATGGCTTTTAATAAGCGTTTGATCATGCGTAGTTGATCGTCTGAATCTAAAATCTGAAACGCTTCTGGTAAGTTAGCTTCACGGTGATGGGCGCGCAAAATACGATGTGATAAGCCATGGAAAGTACCAATCCACATACCACCGACGGGGGCTTTAAGAGCCTCTTCAACGCGGGTTCGCATTTCTTTGGCAGCTTTATTGGTAAAGGTTACTGCAAAAATACTGTAAGCAGAGGCTTGCTCTACTTGCATCAGCCAAGCGATACGATGAACGAGTACTCGAGTTTTTCCTGAGCCTGCGCCAGCCAGCACCAACATATTTTGAAGTGGGGCAGCAACTGCATCCCGTTGCTTATCATTTAAACCGTCGAGTAATTCTGAAACGTCCATCATCACGCCTTTTCAATCAATATTAAAAGCAGTATAACAGGTGTTTTTGTTAGGCTAAATAAAATACTGTTTTTATAACCAGCTATTTATAAAATAGGCAATTAAGTTACTGTATTGCTAATAATATATACAGGGCGAGTAAGTAAAATACTTATTTAAAGTTGCTAATTTGACCTAAATTTGGCAAAAAATACCAAAGCGGTAAATTGGTAATAATTTAACTGTATGATTTGTAAGCTTTAATAAATTGGCATAAAGTGTGTAAGTATAACTAGTAATTACAAATACAAAATTAATTAAACTACAGAGGTTAGTATGTCTCAACAAGGTTCTGGCGGAAATGTAATCGCCGCTCTATGTAATATTTTTTTCCCCGGTTTAGGGCAATTGGTGCAGGGCCGTATTTTAGCTGCGCTTGTTTTTGCAATTCTGGTTTTTGGCGGTTATGCGCTATGGTTCTTAGTGGTTCCAGCAGTAATAGGTGCCGTGTTCCATTTATGGGCAATTATTGATGCTGCACGCTATCGCTCAGGCGGCTAGCTAAATTGATTATGCTTAAATAGCGCCTTATGGCGCTATTTTTGTATCTGGCTTTATTTATTCAGCACTGACTAGGGTATAATCCCGAGCATTAGTTGTATTTAGGTAAAGTTATGGAATACCAATTTATACGCGATCCAATCAGTGGCCTGCGGATTAAAATTAGCAGTGAACATGCGGTTATTGGTCGTTGGTTAAATGAAGAGATCGGCAAAGACAAAATTGCCATGGTACAGGCTTTAATAGCCTCAGTATCAAGTAGTTTTGAGCCGTTAACGCTACAGGGCCAAGAAATTGATTTGATTTTAAATAAAGATGAAGCCATTTTTGAAGCCCATGCCTTGCACCAAGATTCTGAAGACTTGTTTGCTTATCAAGATGATGAACTGATGCTCGAAGAAAATGGTTTAAGCAGTGGCTGTGGTTTTGAAGATTTTGTAGATCTGATTAATTCATGGCAAGAATTTACCACCGGCAGGTAAGCAGAGGGTTAAAACCCTCTGCTAATTACGCTATTGCTCAGATACAGATTTTACTGCCGCTAATAGTAAGCTTTCAGTAAGGCGAACTTTATAATTAGGGTTTGCGTACTGAAAATGCACTAAACCTTTCTGGTCAATTACAAAAACTGCCGGCACAGGTAAGGCTACCTTCGCCTTACCATCAAGAGACACAAAATTTACCCCTAGTTTATTACGATAAATAGTCGCGGTTTTATCATCAAGGTAAAAAGCTAAACCAAGCGCTTGGCTAAGTAATAGGCTATCGTCAGAAAGTAGCTGATAATTTGGTGAATCTATTTTGCTTTCAGCCAATTTTTCTGGACTATCTGGTGATACTGCAATAATTTGCGCACCTAGGTCAGCGAGTTCAGCTTCAATTTTTTGCACATTCGCTAATTGCTTCGAGCAATATGGGCACCAACCACCACGGTATACGATAAGCACCGTCGTTTTTTCAGCAAAACGTTCAGCTAAAGTAACATTTTTACCTGTTTTATCTTTCAGTGCGATTGCTGGCACTGTTAAGCCGGGCATCAATGGACTAACTTTTTCAGCCTGATCCGCAATATTTGTAGCCGTTGCAGCAGCCACTGATGTAGCCATTGATACAGTAATTGCGAATGAACAAGCGCGTAGGATTGCTTTTAACATGTAAGTCTCTAATAATTTTTTAAACGTGTGGTATATAAGATAGGCTAATTGGAGAAATAATTTCATTAGATCTCACTTACCTGTATTATTACTGCAATTAAAATAGTAACTGGAAGAGATATGTCTGCCAATTTAAATAAACTAGTGGTGATGCTAGAAATGCAAAATGCGATGAACACCAAAGTGCATGAGCAATGGTTTAGCCAAGGCTTTGAATGGTATCGTGCTATTTGGGTTGAATGTGCAGAAATGCTTGATCATTACGGTTGGAAATGGTGGAAAAAACAAACTCCAGATACCGAGCAAGTTATTTTAGAACTGGTTGATATTTTTCATTTTGGTTTATCGCTACGCATTGATGGTGAGACTAGCTACTTGGAGCTAGCTAAGCAGCTTGAGCAACAATTAAGCGCACCGCAACAAGGCGATGATTTCAAACAAACGTTAGAGACTCTAGCAGCATCAGCTGTCGCAGAAAAAACTTTTAATGCAGCGGCATTTGCTGGTTGTATGGCGCAAATAGGCATGGATATCGATGATTTATATCGTGGCTATGTTGGTAAGAATACGCTTAACTTTTTCCGCCAAGATCATGGTTATAAAGAGGGTAGCTATATTAAAGTGTGGAATGGCCAAGAAGATAATGAGCATTTAGTTGAGGTGGTTAAAAGCCTTGATACTGAGCATGCTGATTTCGCAAAGCTTGTTTACCAAGGCTTAGAGGCTCGTTACCCGAAAAACTAAGGGAGCAGAGTACGAAAATCGGTCACGTTTAAGTAGTCACTGATTTCATTGTGCGGTTGTTTGCTATCAGGGTTTGCAACCGCTAATAAATGGCCAATACCATATTCTTTAGCTGCATTTAGCACGGCCAAACTATCATCAACAAATAACGTTCGTTGTTTCTTAAAACCTAACTCAGCTTGTACTTGCTGCCATAATGGTTGGTGCTCTTTACTTACACCATATTGATGCGTTGAGATCACGCCATCGAGATAATTATCGATGTTGGTTTGTTCAAATTTAAGCATCACACTTTCCGGGTGTGCATTGGTCAGTAAGATTAACTCTTTACCTGCTTTTCGTAATGCAGTTAAAAATTCTGGTACATCTTCACGTACTTTGATCAAATGCTGGTGTTGACGCTTTAACTCCAGAATTGGCAGGTGAAGTTGTTGCTCCCAGTACTCTAAACAATACCACTGAAGTTGCCCGCTGACCGCTTGATAACGTTTGAGAATATCAGCTTTAGCCTGCGCCAAGCTGATGTTTTGTACAATGGCGTGCTGTTCGGGGATCACGGTAAGCCAAAAGTGAGTATCAAAGTGGAGATCAAGCAAAGTACCATCCATATCTAATAGCACTGTATCGATTTTCGACCAATTTAGCATAGGAATTTCATCTTATAGGGTTTATTATTGAACTAACTGCCATGATAGCAAATTAATGCCAATGACACAGAAAAAGCACCCAACACCACCACAGATCCTTAGCACCGAAGTCGTTGCTAAGAGTCGATTATTTACGGTGGAATCACTTGAATTAAAATTTTCAAATGACGAACAGCGTCAATATGAACGGATCCGCGGCGGTGGCCGTGGGGCTGTAATGATAGTGCCAGTAACGGCTGATAATGAACTGCTGTTGGTACGCGAATACTGCGCTGGCACCAATGATTATCAACTAGGCTTTCCGAAAGGGTTAATAGATCCTGGCGAAACCCCAGAGCAAGCAGCTAATCGAGAGCTAAAAGAAGAGGTGGGTTTTGGCGCAGAGCAATTACAGCCACTGAAAACGGTGTCTATGGCGCCAAGTTATTTTAATGCCACCATGCACATTTTATTTGCACAGCAACTTTATCCGCAAACCTTGCCTGGTGATGAACCAGAACCTTTAGTGGTTGTTAAGTGGCCATTAACTGATTGGCAGTCATTATTGCAACAATCAGACTTCACAGAAGCACGAAGTGTTGCAGCTTTGCTATTATTAACTCAGTATTTAGAATCAGGAGCTGCGGATGATTGAATTACTTGAGCCATGTATTGAGCTTGCGCAAAGCGCAGGAGCTGCAATTATGGCTATTTACAAGAAAGATGATATTGGTCAGCAAGAAAAGTCAGATCACACACCCGTCACTAAAGCCGATTTAGCCGCTAACGATGTATTAGTTGCTGGATTAAAAGCGCTGGCGCCAGATATTCCTATAATGTCAGAAGAGACACCCATCCCTGCTTTAGCAGATAGGCAAGATTGGCAGCGTTACTGGTTACTCGACCCTATGGATGGCACTGGAGAATTTATTTTAGAAAGCGGTGACTTTGCGGTAAATATCGCTTTGATTGAAAACAATCGCCCAGTGCTTGGGGTGATTTATTGGCCTGCGAAAGCAACCACTTATTTTGCCTGTTATCAAAATGGCGCATTTAAGCGTATAGATGGTAAAGACCAACAAATTAATGTTGCCACTCCAGATAACTTAACTTTGGCGGTTAGTCGTCGCCAAAAGATTGAAGCAGTAAGTCAGTACTTAAATATGCAGTTCACAACGGTTGCTGTTGGTTCATGTTCTTTAAAAGCCTGTATTGTCGCTGAAGGTAAAGCTGATTGTTTTTTACGGATCGGGCCAACTGGAGAGTGGGATACGGGAGCATCGCAAATAATTGTTGAAGAAGCGGGGGGCTGTATTACTGATGCTGAGTTTAACCCGCTGACCTATAATCAACGTGAGAGTACAGAGAATCCTGACTTCATTGTAATGGGACACCCCGATTGGGAATGGCAAAAAATGATAAATCCGCATCAAAGAGCCGTTTAATTACCCTGTTTGTTTGCTTTTTGTGCGGTTGAACAGCTTTAAGCAGTTTAACTGTTGCATTATAATATGATTCCTATACTATAGCGCTCTCTTCGAAACAGGCTCGCAAATAACGCGAAATTGTTGAATAAGAAATTACAGGCGCGGGATGGAGCAGAATGATAAATCATTCGCCGGACTGCTTAAACCTGAAGTCGAAAGTCGTCGGTTCAAATCCGACTCTGGGACTATAAACATACAGGCGCGGGATGGAGCAGCCTGGTAGCTCGTCGGGCTCATAACCCGAAGGTCGTCGGTTCAAATCCGGCTCCCGCAACCAATTCTTCATAGGTTTGGTGCATTGGAAGTTTTAAAAGGTCGTCGGTTCACTCTTCACCTTTCACAGCTCCCGCAACCAATTATTCTAAAGATATGGTTACTGTAAACTCTAACTTAAGAGATAAAATTAAGTAGTCGATAGACTTAAAATATACAGGCGCGGGATGGAGCAGCCTGGTAGCTCGTCGGGCTCATAACCCGAAGGTCGTCGGTTCAAATCCGGCTCCCGCAACCAATT
>NZ_DRGM01000041.1 GCF_011050055.1 Pseudoalteromonas prydzensis
CAGCGGACGCGCGACAAACAGTACTATCGCTAAAAAGATAAATACATCAGCATCCAGCATCATTAAATCAGCGAGCTCTAAGCGCGCGGCAAGTAGGATAAACAGAGTAGAAATTAAGATCATAGAAAGATCTTCTTTAAACTCTAAAACAGAATCAATTTCTAAATCATCTTGGTTTGCTAGCCAAATACCGAACACCGTTACCGCTAATAGACCTGATTCATGGCTTAAATGATTTGAAACTGTAAAGCTAATCAGTACCAGCGCTAAGATGCCGAATTTATGTAATTCAAATGGCAGCCATTCACGACGGATCAATAACGTAGTTAACCAGCCAGCAACCACGCCAATCGACAAGCCCACGCCTAGAGTTTTAAATAATGCAATAATCGTGTGTAAAAACACTTCACCTTGGCCGACCAGCATGACCGCTTCGAACACTAACACCGCGAACAAAGCACCAATTGGGTCAATAACAATGCCTTCCCAACGCAAGATACGGTCTATATCTTGAGTCGGTCGCATTGCATTCAATAGTGGGGCTATTACAGTCGGTCCAGTCACCACTAACACAGCCCCAAGTACTGCGGCAACACGCCAGTTCAGCTCTAAAATCCAATATGCACTCAGACTTATCACTATACAGGTGGCAATCATACCTATTGAGCATAGGTTTCGGACCACCTTGCCAATCCCCTTAAGTTCACGAAAGTGCAGCGTTAATGAACCTTCAAATAAGATCACCGCAACACTGAGTGAGACCACTGGAAACAGTAGATCACCAAGCAATGCATCTGGGTCTAAGATACCAGTAGCAGGACCTAGTAGTAGGCCTGTAAGTAATAAAAATAAAATAGCTGGGACACGAAAACCCCAGGCTATCCATTGGGCGAGAACCGAGCATAGCGCGATCCCTGCGATATAAATAGCTGACATAAATGAAGTATTCCTTATTTATTACTGCGATTAGGATATAGCTAATGAAACCAATAATACAGGGGTATACACGTGTGTGTTATTTTTTCCTAATAAAATTTTAGCTGTTTATGAACTTATTTGTGGAAGAAATGATAATTAACTGCTTTTGAAATAATCACAATGCATGAATGTTAGTTTAACCTTATGAAAAGTAATAGTTTTAAAATTGTTTAGTTGCAATTATAAGCCGATTGGCTGAAATGTAGCCTTGATCTCTAGGCCAATATTAGCGTATTATAGTTAGTGTTCAAACAATTAGTCATCTAATTAGTTATTTTTTAGGTCTAAGCGAATACATATAGTTATTTTTAAGTTGTTGGTTATTTCAATGACTTAGATTGAGGTTACTATATCTATATGCTTAAAAATTAATTTTTAATTGTTTTGAACACAATTTGTATACTTTTACTCATTTTTAGTAGTTAGTTAATTTGAACATAAATTACCTTGTGGTGATTTATATAGTTTGAGTTGAACTGTTACTTACTCAATATTTGACGCCCATCGTGGTGAGCAAATCTCGGTCCTTGAGTCATCACCCTATCTGTTGGTGTATCAGACTCTAGAGGCTCTATGTATGTTGTTAATAAAAAAGCCTCACACAGCTTTTTACAGCGATGCATAAACAACACTTTTTATTTACTTTATAACTGTTCAGTCTTAATGATTGAGCTAAAGTTATGCTATACCTACTGCTTAGTTAACATACTGAGTGAATGTATTTGGCTGAGTGTTGAAAAGTACTGATTTAAAATGAGTGAAAGGAAAGTACAGATTGTTAACTCGTAACCTAGTTTAATGCTAGGTGATTGTTTTCATACTTATCCAACTAGGATAAGACACAGTTAAAATGGAAAGTTGAACATTTATGCAAAAGTTAAATTGGCGACGTATCGTATTAAAAGTAGGTAGCGCATTGATTGCACCTGATCAAGATGGCTGTCGCTCACGCTATTTATTAACCATCGCTCAGTTTATTGTTCGTTGTCGTAGCCAAGGAATTGAAGTAATTTTAGTTTCGTCAGGCTCAGTTGCTGCTGGCGCGCATTTATTTCCAAAGACCCAAGAGCGCACTGTGGCGATGAAAAAAGCCATGGCAGCGGCAGGACAAACCGAAATGATGGCCATGTGGGATCGCTTTTTTGATTTTCCATCGGCGCAGATTTTATTAACTCATGGTGACTTACGTGACCGTGAGCGTTATCAAAGTATTCGAGAAACCGTGTTTACCTTACTTGACCATGGTGTACTGCCTATCATGAATGAAAATGATACGGTGACCACCGATGATTTAAAAGTGGGTGATAACGATAATTTATCAGCGATGGTGGCTGCGGCCGCAGATGCTGATGCATTAATGATTTTTTCAGACGTAGATGGGCTTTATGATAAGAACCCTAACCTACATGATGATGCCGTGTTACTGCCTGAAATTAAATCAATTGATGATTCAATCTATGCTATGGCAGGATGTGCTACCAGTGCAGTTGGCACCGGTGGTATGAAAACGAAAATAGAAGCGGCAGAAAAAGCCACTTCACATGGTATTACTACTTATATCATTAATGGTTTTAAAGAGCAGACGTTTACAAAGCTGCTCGATGGTGAAAACCCAGGCACTATTTTCTTACCGTATGAAAAGCCAATGCAAGAAGCCATACATTGGATGACTCATACTGCAAGTGAGCAAGGTGAAGTGGTTGTAGCGGGTTCATACGATGAATCTTTAGAAGGTGAAACTGGCTGTATCCGTGGCGATGAAATTGTTGCCGTGCATGGTGAGTTTGCAATTGGCGATACCATTTTGGTACGTAGTAGCGACGGCACTCGATTAGCCAAAGCAACTGCAAATTACAGCAGTTGTTTATTGAATTTTATAGCTGATAACGAACAAAGCGAATTTAGCGACAAGATGCAAGATTCGATCGGTCCCGTTATTTCAGAGAAAGATATCGCATTATTGGAGAAGTCATGAGCTTAATTACAGATATTTCACGTCAGGCAGCAAAAGCTGCGCACCAGTTAGCCTTACTCGATACCGAGACTAAAAATCAGGTGCTACTGGATATGGCTGCAGCATTGCGCCAGCAAAAAGCATTTATTATTAAAGAAAATGAAAGTGATTTAGCCGCAGCCCGCGATAATAATTTAGCAGCGTCAATGATAGACCGTTTAACGCTAAATGATGAACGCATAGAAGCGATGGCCGAAGGCATTGAAGTGATTGTAAGCCTTGACGATCCAGTGGGTCAATTACGTGATATCACCGAGCGTCCTAACGGTATTAAAATTCGTAAAATGCGCGTACCACTGGGTGTGGTCTGTATGATTTATGAAGCACGGCCAAATGTAACCGCTGACGCCGGAGCGTTATGCTTCAAATCAGGTAATGGGGTTATTTTGCGTGGTGGTAAAGAGGCGCTGAAAAGCTCGCAAGCCATTGCCAGCGTAATGCATCAAGTATTAGAGCAGCATAATTTACCTGCAGCGTTAATCTCAGTTATTCCAGATCCAGACCGCGGATTATTAATGGAATTGATGCAGCAACGTGACAGCATTGATTTAATCATTCCACGTGGTGGCGAAGGTTTAATTAATTTTGTAACGGATAACAGCACCATTCCAGTGATCCAACACTTTAAAGGTGTGTGTCACTTATATGTGGATAAAGGCGCTGATTTAGAAGTGGCGATTAACTTACTACTGAATGGTAAAACTCAGCGCACTGGTGTATGTAATGCCTTAGAAGGTTTAGTAGTACACCAAGATATTGCCGATGAGTTTTTAAACTTGTGTGCCGTTGTATTGCGCCAAGAAGGGGTAAAAATTAACGCCGATAGCCAAGCCGCACAATATTTTGATGACGCAACCGTACTTACACCAGAACAATTTGGTGAAGAGTACCTTGATTTAGAAATTGCCATTCGCGTAGTGCCTGATTTTGCTGGTGCCATTGATCATATTGCACAATTTGGTTCAAATCATACCGAAGTTATTTGCACTAAAAATCAAGCCGCGGCTGAATTGTTCCAACGCAGTGTTGATGCCTCGGTAGTGATGGTTAATGCCTCGTCACGCTTCTCAGATGGCTCGCAGTTAGGCTTAGGTGCTGAGATTGGTATCGCAACGTCAAAACTACACGCTTACGGGCCAATGGGCTTAGAGTCGCTAACGACAGAAAAATACTTAGTGAACGGTGAAGGCCAAATACGCGAATAATTAGTAGTCGAATAACCTAATTAAAATGCCGAGTTTATACTCGGCATTTTTGATCGTAAATATAATATGTTAGCGCTTTATTTAGCGCGCTAGAATGATTAAATATTTAAGTCGATTGGTATAATGCAGCGCACAACTTATAGCTAAAAATAACGAGCATAAAATTAACAGTTTTTTGATTAAAATAAGGAAGATTTAAAAATGGAATTTGGCATGAGAGCCATAGAGATAAAAAAGCAGAGTAGGAAAGTGGTGGAGCTAAGCAGGATCGAACTGCTGACCTCCTGCGTGCAAGGCAGGCGCTCTCCCAGCTGAGCTATAGCCCCACATTCCTAAAGTTACGAATGTCGTAACCCACTTGAGATTCCCTTTCAAGCGGGACGAACTTTAATGAGATTTATAAATTTGGTCAAGCATTTTTTATATATTTTGCGAATTTTCACGCAAGTAAGCTATTTTTGATAGACTAGCAGTCACTGGATAGTAAAAAGACCTTAAAAAATGAAAAAATACGCATGGATCCTGCTCGTTTTGCTTTGCGGGTGCGCAAGTCAAACTGATGAGCCGCCTTTTGAAATTAATAATAAGCAGTTACATACTAAGTTAGATGACCAAGGTAATAAAATTTTTGCCTATGTGGTGTCGGTTAAAGCTAATAGTCGAAAAAGTTTAAACTTAGATCGACCACTCACGCGCAGTGAATTTAAAAACTTTGCTGAACAAGAGTATTTTGAAGAATCAAACAGCTTAAAGTTAGAGTTGGAAGATCAAGCCGTAGAGTTATTGCAACAAGAGCTAAAAACGATGCAATACTGTAACGACAAGTACGAGATAAACGATGTTGTGTGGCGAGATTTAAGCGTGAAACTAAGGGGGCGTTGCTTATAAATGTTGGCGGATAAAACAACGTTAGCAGCGCTATTGCTACATTTAGAGATTCGCTATGATGTGATTGAACATCCGGCGTTGCATGGCAGTCTTACTGCTGATGAGTTAATGATAGAGCGTCCTGGTACGCGGCTGAAAAATTTATTTCTGCGTGATAACGAAGGAAAAAAGCATTTTTTAGTGATCACAGCCCATGACAAACAATTAGATTTAAAAGCATTGGCAAAATACCAAGGGTTATCACGATTAGGGTTTGCCTCTGATGAGCGCTTAGCGCGCTTTTTAAAAGTCGCTCCTGGCTGTGTCTCGATGTTGGCGCTGATGAATGACAAGCAAAACCATGTCACGTTATGGTTAGACCAAGATATATGGTTTGGTGATTTATTCCATTGTCACCCGTTTGAAAACACCCAAACTTGGTTGCTGCAAAAAGCGGATTTAGAGCGCTTTTTTATAGCAACAGGGCATCAGCCTAAGGTGGTTTTTTTGCCCGCTAAATAGCCCGCAGTAACCAAAATTAAGCCACATAAACACACCAATAACAATGAGGCCATAAATGCGACATGGCCATATTGTTGATAAACCAAGCCTGGTATAAATGAACCTAGCGCGCCGCCACTGTAATAAAACGACACATAAGCGCCATTGGTAACGCTGGCTGGGGCGATACTGATTTTATTAACCAGCGGTGCCGCTGTTGAATGAATGATAAACATCGCAGCACAAAAGCCAGTGAACGCCAGCAAAAATACCACCAATTGTGAACTCATCAAAAATACCAGCGTTATACTATAAAAAATAAATATTGCAGATAATAAATGCCACGGTGAAATACTCTTTTTTAATAACCAAGGAGTGGCAATAGAGGCGAGGGCGCCAATCAAGTAACCGCTATAAACTAAGCCTATATCGCGAGTATTAGTAATTAAAAAAGTGTCTTGTAAAATGAATGGCAAATAATTTAATAGTGCAGCAAAGCAAAAAAACATACAAAACACCGCGCCATATAATTTTAATACTGCAGCATTCGCGAGCTGTTTTAAATAATTTAATGGTGAAAGAGTGTTGCTAACAATGGCTATTTGATTACGTGGAATACTCAATGCAAAGCCAATTAAACCAGCGGCAATAACAAAATAGAAGCTTTGCCAAGTCCAAAAGTCTGCAAATACAGCCGCTAACACTCGGCCAAAGTAACCACCAGCAATTGTACTGCCAATATAGAAGGTCATATTTTTTTGTAACTGATCAGTTTGATAAGTACTGCCGATGTAAGTGGTCATCGCGGTCAGTGCGGCAGGTAAGGTTAAACCTTGTAAAAATCGTAATAGCAGTAATAACTCAAAACTAGGCGCATAAGCAAAAGCGATACAAGTAAGGGCAAGTAATAACATTGCATAGCGAAGAATAGTGAGAGGATTGCGTTTAGCAAGCAATAAACCATATACCAAAGGCGCAACGGCTAATGGGATCATGGTCGCAGTCATCAAACTACCAGCGGTTGCAGGACTAACTGAAAATTGCTCGGCAAATAAGCTTAATAATGGCTGCGGTGCATAGAGCACAAAAAAGATAAACAGCGAGCAAATTAATAAATGACCGAAACGCATTTTATTGGCCCTACTACAAAAACCACAGCTTAACCTGATTGATATTAAATTCAACCTCAATGCGTTCTTTAAGTGGTTACTTTTATTCTAGAAATATACATTTATTGCGCTAAATCAGGTTTTTAATCACAACACTTTGCTAGATTAATGACCACAGCACTATGATTTGTTTTAATTGGTGATTATAACCAAACCACCTCAAGATGCAGAATTCAGCGTTTCACAGGGGCTTAATATCAAGGCGTTACTTTGCAAGAATGGCAGTCCCTTTTAAGAAGTAACAACGCTGAGAGTAAGTGCCTGTGAAACGCCCAACGGGTTGGTTTAAAAGCGATTTATACTGCGTTATTGATTTTAGCAATAGACCCACTATTACTTGCAATCAATGCCTTGCCTAAATCGCTTTTAATTCCAACTGAAACTCGCATCTTGAGGTGGTTTGGGTATAAAATAAAGCTAATATCAGTTTTTAATGGAACAAAGCCATGGGTTCATTACAAGACCAATTGCTACAAGCAGGACTAACCACCTCACATAAAGCTAAAGTTGCTAAAAGTGAAAAACGTAAGCAACAAAAGAAGCCAAAGAAAGGGGCAACGAGTAACCCCAGTGATCTGCAAAAGCATATTCAGCAAACAAAGCTAGAGCAGCAGAAAAAAGCAGAAGAGTTAAACCAGACTCGTCAAGCTGAGCTAAAACAACGTGAGCAAGTTGCCCGCGTGAAGCAGATATTAGAACATCATAATCAAGATTCCATTCGTGGTGAGCGTACTTTTAATTTTACTTATGAAAATAAAGTAAAAGAGCTCGACGTAAACGAAAAAACGCAAAAAGCATTATCAGGTGGCAGGCTCGCTATTTGTGTTTTAGAAGGGCAGTTTTTTGTACTTGAAGATGAACCTGCGCGTAAAGTGGCAGAAGTTGATGAAAAGTATATCGTGTTTCATGTTGAGCCTGAAGATAAAGGCAAAGATGAAGACGACCCATATGCCGATTTTGAAGTGCCAGATGATTTAGTTTGGTAGTCAATAGCGAAACCACCTCAAGTTACTGAAGCTCACATCTTGAGGTAGTTTGGTTATATGAGGTGATCTGCTCGGTGTATAAATAACGTACATTAGTAATGTGCAAAGATCCGTTATTATGGTCTACAATTAAAGCAATAATTTTTATAAACCGTTAAAAAAGAAGAGAGAATGCAATGAGCAAGATAACAAAATTACTCTTAGGGGCAAGTCTCACTATGGCTGCGAGTGTGTCATTTAATAGCCTAGCTGCCGATGGTGCTGCGCTTTACACTGCAAAAATGTGCCAGACTTGTCATGGTCCTGAAGGTAAAGCACCGATCATGGCACTGTACCCGAAACTAAATGGTCAGAATAAAGACTACTTAGTAGCACAAATGAAAGACATTAAATCGGGCGCGCGCAGCAATGGCATGAGCGCAGCTATGAAAGCAATGGTTGCCAATGTATCTGAAGAAG
>NZ_DRGM01000042.1 GCF_011050055.1 Pseudoalteromonas prydzensis
CTGATTTAGTTGTATCTCGCTTAAATAACGCCATGGCTATTTTTCTCATGACGTTAAACACAAGCGGTCCTTGCTTCTTACGTATTCTCGATTCATCTTCCCTAAAATTCATATCCAACATCCAATGCATACTTTCAACCTGCCAGTGGCTACGTACCGCATTGAGCGATTGCTCTGCATCTAGTGCCAACGAACTAATATACCAACGGGTTTCTATAGTGTCTGTAC
Source organism: Pseudoalteromonas prydzensis (assembly GCF_011050055.1). Taxonomy (GTDB): domain Bacteria; phylum Pseudomonadota; class Gammaproteobacteria; order Enterobacterales; family Alteromonadaceae; genus Pseudoalteromonas; species Pseudoalteromonas prydzensis_A. Next base: position 229 of record NZ_DRGM01000042.1, read on the forward strand.
CCGCCGATTTATCGTGAACTTGTGCGGTGACTTGAATAACACTCTTTAAACCATACCATTGGTAAGTTTTGCCTAACCAACTTTTATCAATAAGTAATTGCTGACAAGTTCTTGTTTCAATGCGCCCATGCCCTGAGCTGATTTCGGCATGTTTATCATAGTTACTCTTGGTTAATCCTTCGCGCTCATTCTTATGCCACCAAGCTTATAATTCAATCTGCATACCCGAGTGGTTGCCCTTTAGCGCCAGAATATAATCCGCTTTCTGCTTAATTATTTGTTTAGCAATTTCTTGTTGGCACCCCATTGCATCAAGCGTGATAATACTATTTTCAATATCCAACAGGGTAAGTAATTCAGGAATTGCGGTGATTTCATTTGTTTTGCTATCAACGGCTGTTTGCCCTAACACTAATTGGTGTTGGCAGCTCCATGCGCTGACGGTATGTAAGGCACTTTTTCTATCTTTGGTTGTAAATGAACGACGTGCTGTTTTTCCATCAATGGCAATGATATCAGCACCAGTGGTTTCAATAAGTGATGATATCCAAGATTGAAATGAATGCTCTATTTCATCTGATTTTAACCGACAAATGACACGGGCAATGGTGTCGTGTCTTGGGATACCCTCTTTGAAAGCGCCATATTTTTTTAACCAATCAAGTTTTAGATGCCCAAAATCTTCAATATCCTCCCATCCTTCTGCGCCGGAGAGTACAGCACTAATGGCTAAGAGGAGAATATCGATAAGTTCATGCTTTTTACAGCGTTCAATGCGAGGATCGGTAATTGAATCAAAGTGTTTCAGAAAAGTAGCGCTCATATTAAGTGACCAAGGTGATTATAATGCCTTGATCTGATCGCTACTTGTTCTAGAAGTTCAATTTATAATGATCTTGCCGTGGATTGTCCTGTATAAACTACTTAATTTGATTGACTTGAGTGGGTTTCTTGACTACCATGTTTTTTAAAATTTTGATGTTAGAGTAAAAATGAAAAATACTTGGATTAGTTTGTTAGTAGTACTATCGATTGCATTGCAGTCGTTTGCTTCTGTGGCTAATTCAAATGAAAGTCATCAGATTGACTCTCTACATATTCAAACAGAACATTCCCATGATAGTGATGATATTGAACTTTTCGATGAATCATCTGACACTGAACATAATATTAAAGATTGCCATCATTGTGGTCACTGTCAAGGCACTCACACACAGTGGGTTGCCAGTAATAAATCTACACTACAGACCCCTAAACTTATTATTACAAATCAATATTTTTATGCTGATCATGTAGATAAAATATTCACTGAAGAACCTATACGCCCTCCAATCGTTTAATTTAGTTTTAAAGCTATATTCGTAACAAATTTATTCTTAACTAGCGCTTAATGTAGCCTAGTTGGTTTAGTTGCGGCATTTTATTATTAAATTAAGAGATTATTATGAAATTTTTCTCAGCAAAATCTGCTGGAATCGCATTATTTATCGGCTTTTCAGCAAGTTTATCTGTTAGTAGCTTCGCTTTTGCTAAGCCAACGCTATCGAGTGACTGGCTCGATCGGCAAATCAATAAACACCCTGATATTGTCTCAGCACGTGAACTCATGAATGCTGAATTTTCCAAAGCACAGGGCAGTAAGTTACCACTTTACAACCCAGAACTATCGACAGGTTACGAGCGTGAAGGTGACGGAAATAATTACAATATTGGTATTAGCCAAACGATTGACTTGTGGGATAAGCAGGCTGTTAATGCTGCTATCGGCGATAAAATATTAACGGCGGCCAGTAAACAATTCACTTATGCGATAGAGCAGAAAAAAGCACAAGCCTTAAAAGCACTTATTAATTGGCAACTTGCCATGGATAAGTCGTCACTTGCTTTTGAACAAGAGCAACAGTTAGAAATCTTGCTTAAAATTGTAACTAAAAGGCAGAAAGCTGGCGATCTTGGTCAGGTTGATGCTGAGTTAACTTTCTTGAATTTGTCGCAAATGCTTAATAAAACGGCCCAAATACAAGCACAGTTAACACAAGCTCAAGCCAAAGTTAATGAGTTATTGCCTGATTGGCGTCCTGATACACAAGCATATCCAGAGCAGGGCTTAGGCGTTACAAACTTTCAAGTAGCTGAGCAGTGGTTAACGCAGCACCCGCAAGTATTAGCCTCTCAAGCACTGTGGCAAATGCAAAAAAGTAAAGCTCAATATGCCATGCTTGAAACCAAAGCCGATCCTACCATTGGAATTAGTGCCGGAAAAAATGATGTCGATAATGTTGTCGGAGTTACTTTTTCTATGCCGTTAAATATTCGTAATGATTACCAAGCTAATGCCAAAGCACAAAACCAACAAGCTATTGCCGCAGAAGCAAATTTTCGTTCAGTAATGCGTAAGCAAAAGTATTTGATACAGGCAAGTACTGCCTCACTAATCTCTAATAAAAAATACCTTGGCCGTTGGCAACAGTTAATGCAAGGACGCGGCGAACACAGCGCGCAGTTATTGCAAAAACAATGGCAAGTAGGTGATTTAAATACCTCGGATTATTTATTGGCATTACAACAAAGAGCGGAAGGTTTATACGCGGGCATTGAATTACAAGCCCAGTTCAAAATAAGCGAAGTGCAATGGCTACTCGATGTAGGCCAATTAAATGCGGCAACTAAGCTATTAAACTAAACCTATTATATCACTTTACGCGGCTTGATGAGCGTGAATTGTTACAGAATTTGGAATTAAAAATGAAAAATAAAATAACTGATAAAACATCTCATAAAATAGTGAAAAAAATAAAACTCATTACCCTAAGTAGTTTATTTACTGGCTTAGCTGTCGTGTCAACTACGGCATTATCATATAACGATGCCGCTCTAGAAAAAACGCCAGCAGTAGAGCAATCCATCGTATTAAAAACTGACCATGATCATGACTCTGAAAGTGAAGAAGTGCATGACGAAAGTGGTCATGAACATGGTAGTGATGAAAGCAAAGACGACCATGCTGCGGAGGAGAAATCTGATGACGGTCATGACCATGGTAGTGAAACAGCGAGTAAAGAAACAGCTGAAGAAGAACATGAAGAAGGCATAAGTTTTAGTCCAGAAAAAATGGCACTCGCCAATATCAAAGTGACTAACTTAAAGCCGGCAATTTTTGCTAAAAGTATCTATGCACCAGGAGAAATAAAAGCGAACGGTTATACCAGTTACATTGTCTCTTCACGTACTGAATCGGTAGTGATCAGTCGTCATGCTATTTTAGGTGAACATGTGACTAAGGGTCAGTCTTTAGTTACCTTATTTAGTGAATCAATGGCCGAAGCACAAGCACAATATCGTGTTGCTTACAGTGAGTGGCAACGAACTAAAAAATTGGGCCTTGGCACCGTCAGTGAAAGCCGCCTATTAGCCAGTGAAACAGATTACATTTCAGCTTATGGTCGATTAACTGCCTTTGGTTTAACCAAAGCAGCCATTAAAGATATTGTAAAAAACAACTCATCAAATCTTGGTGAATATACCTTAGTCGCTCAGCGCTCTGGTGTGGTTTTAAGTGATGATTTCTCTCAAGGACAACGTGTGCCTGCCGGTGAAAAAATCATGGTATTGGCTGATGAAAAAGACTTATGGGTTGAAGCGCGTGTTTCGCCAAATAAAAAATTAAGTCTTCCTATTGGCACCATTGCAAAAGTTGAGTTTGCCGGGCAAGTGCATGTTGCCAAGGTCATTCAAGAAGCACATACCATTGATCCAAGTACGCGTACCCGAATCGTTAGACTGTCGGTTGAAAATACTGATGACAGTTTGCATTCAGGCATGTTTGTTAATGTAAATTTTCAGTTTGATACGCAAAGCCCTGTAATAGCAGTACCAGAAACAGCATTAATGCGTGGTGCCGATGGTGATTGGACGGTATTTGTTGAAGACCATTCTGGTGAATTTAAAGCCGTTGAAGTTGAATTAGGTCAGCCATTAGGCAATTACCGTCAAATTATCGGTATTGAGCCTAATACCCGTTTGGTAACAAAAGGTGCCTTTTTTGTTGCGTCAGAAATAGCAAAAGGCGGATTTGATCCGCACGGCCACTAGGGGAATAAGATTATGTTTAATAAAATGATTGATTGGTCGATCAATAATCGACTCTTAGTAATTATCGCCCTAATTGCTACTATGGCAGGCTCTGTTATGGTGATCCCAAAACTAAATTTAGATGCTTTTCCTGATGTAACCAATGTTCAGGTAGCGGTTAATACTGAAGCACCGGGCTTAGCCGCTGAAGAAGTAGAGCAGTTAATAACCTATCCCATTGAAGCAGTAATGTATGCGTTGCCTGATGTAGAGCAAGTACGCTCTATTTCAAAAACGGGTTTATCGGGTGTTACTGTTGTCTTTAAAGGAGGCACAGACATCTACTTTGCTCGCCAGTTAGTATTTGAGCGTTTACAAGCGGCAAAAGAGTTAATTCCGCAAGGCGTGGGCACACCAGCAATGGGACCTAACACCTCAGGTTTGGGTCAAGTTTTTCAGTATTTGTTAATTGCAGATAAAGATTCTGGTTATGATTCTATGACCTTAAGGAGCTTGAACGATTGGATAGTAAAGTTATTGGTTATGCCGGTAGATGGTGTTACCGACGTCTTATCTTTTGGCGGCAACGTCAGACAGTATCAAGTCAACATTGAGCCAAGTAAATTATTATCATATGAGTTAACGCAAGACGATATTGTTACTGCACTCGATAACAACAATGCCAATGTTGGCGGTTGGTACATGAACCGTGGACAAGAGCAATTAGTTATTCGTGGCACAGGTTGGTTTAATAGTGGCGAAGCAGGTTTAGCTGATATTAGACAAGTACCGGTTAAAACGGTTGATGGTACTGTGGTGACTATCGAAGATGTAGCCAAGGTTTCGCTGGGTAGTGAAATACGCCAAGGCGCAGTTACTATGACGCGCAGAGATGCACAGGGTAACATTGAAAACTTAGGTGAAGTGGTTTCAGGTATCGTATTGAAACGTATGGGCGCAAATACTAAAGCGACAATCGACGGTATAAGTGCACGTATTCCAATGATCAACCAAGCACTACCTGAAGGCGTACGTTTTGAACCTTTCTACGATCAGGCAGATTTAATTACTAAAGCAGTTGATACTGTAGTGCAAGCATTAGCGCTGGCATTTATATTTATCGCTATCGTACTTGCTCTGTTTTTAATGAACTTACGCGCAACCTTTTTAGTGTTAATTTCAATTCCTATTTCAATCGCTATCGCCTTAATGGTGATGTCTTGGATAGGTTTATCGGCAAACTTAATGTCGTTAGGTGGTATCGCTGTTGCTATTGGTATGTTGGTTGATGGCTCTGTTGTGATGGTTGAAAACATGTTCAAACACCTTAATAGACCTGATTCAACACATTACAAAAATGCGCAAGCGAGAACGTTAGGCACAGATGCTGATCCCCACGATGTAGAACATGATAAAGAAGGCATTCCTCTACGATTAAAAGAAGCAGGAAAAGAAGTTGCACGCCCGGTATTTTTTGCTGCCTCTATTATTTTAGTGGTATTTACACCGTTATTTAGCTTTGAAGGAGTGGAAGCTAAATTGTTCCAGCCGATGGCTATCAGTATTATTTTAGCGGTTATTTCGGCTATTTTAGTGGCACTGTTTGTGGTTCCAGCCTTAGCAACCTTTATGTTTAATAAAGGCGTTAAAGAAAGAGAAAGTTTTGTCTTAAAACCATTAGATAAGCTTTATCGAAAAGGCCTCAAAGCCGCGATGAAACACACGAAAGTAGTTATTATTGCTTCATTATTGTTACTTGTGGGTGCAGCATCTTTAATACCTCAAATAGGGACTGAATTTGTACCAGAATTAGAAGAGGGTACCATTAACCTAAGAGCAACATTAGCGCCATCAGCAAGTTTAGAAACAGCCTTGTCGGTTGCTCCAATTCTTGAAGAAAAGTTAATGGAGTTCCCCGAAGTTGAATATACCCTAAGTCGAATTGGACGTGCTGAAATCGGCGGTGATCCTGAACCAGTTAATAACATCGAAATTTACATTGGCTTAAAACCTGTTTCAGAATGGACAAGTGCCAAAAATCGCGTTGAATTACAAGGTTTAATGGAAGAGAAACTTGAGCAATTCCCAGGGTTATTACTTAACTTTTCACAGCCCATAGCGACTCGTGTAGATGAATTACTGTCAGGAGTTAAAGCGCAACTTGCCATTAAATTGTTTGGACCAGAATTAGATATGTTGGCGAGCAAAGGTCAAGAAATTGAAGCGGCAATCAAACAAATTGATGGCGCAAGAGATGTAGCCTTAGAGCAAATCGCTGGTGAAGCACAGTTAGTGATTAAACCGAAAAGACAGCAATTGTCACGTTTTGGTTTGTCAGTTGGCGATGTCATGGAAGTGGTTAAAAACGGTATCGGTGGCGTTAGCGCTGGCCAAATAATCAATGGTAATGAACGTTATGATATTTATGTTCGCATTGAAGAAAAATACCGTGATAACCAAGAAGCTATTGCAGATCTGAGAATACAATCACCTACGGGTGCTTGGGTACGTTTAGGCGATATTGCTACCGTCAGTTTTGAATCTGGCCCACCACAAGTGCGACGTGATGATGTACAGCGACGCGTGGTAATTCAAGCCAATGTTCAAGGTCGAGACATGGGAAGTGTTGTTAGCGACATTCGTGCAGTTATTGATAGCAAAGTAGATTTACCTGCAGGTTATTCTGTAGTGATTGGTGGTCAATTTGAAAACCAACAACGTGCGCAGCAGCGACTATCAGTGGTAGTGCCTCTATCATTGGCACTAATTGCCTTGCTACTTTATTTCGCCTTTGGCTCTGTTGGTCAAGCGATGCTTATTTTAGTGAATGTACCCTTGGCCGTTATAGGTGGTATTTTCTCACTGTATATTTCAGGTCAATACTTGTCAGTGCCAAGTTCAGTCGGCTTTATCACTTTGTTTGGTGTCGCCGTGCTTAATGGTGTAGTCATGGTAGAAAGCATTAACCAGCTGGTAAAAGATGGTATAGACACCTCAAAAGCTGTTTTTGATGGGGCAGTATCTCGTTTACGTCCAGTATTAATGACCGCCATTACTTCTGCGTTAGGTTTAATTCCAATGCTGATGTCCAATGGAGTTGGCGCTGAAATTCAACGACCACTGGCGAGTGTTATTGTTGGCGGTTTGGTTACTGCAACGTTACTCACCTTGTTTGTGTTACCGGTTTTATATGCTTGGTTCTCAAAAGCCAAAATCAAAGATCTTAGAGACTAACGCGCTAGATAACTTAGTGACTTACTCATTAACTTACAAATTAATAAAGTAAGTAACTAATTTGATAGCACTATAAATCGCTACTAGCTAAGCTCTTGTCAAAAGCAGGGCTTAGCCAGTCATTTTCACTCGATGCAGAGATTCAATAGTAGGCTTTTATTAGCTTCGAATTTTTGCATCCTAAATTTAGGGAATAATGATGAAAAAGCTGTCGTTTTTCAATTATTCGCCAAACCTCCTTATTATCGCCACCGTGCTATTTATTATAGTGACGGGCAATTCTACATTTTTTGAACAAGTTAATTCGGTATACCCGTGGCAAGATAATCAAGGTTTTATTATCGCGCTGACTCTTGTGGTAATGAGTGTATTAACCATTATTGTGTCATTTTTCAGTATTATCATTCCCGTTCGAATAGTACTGAGCAGTCTTTTACTCTTATCTGCCATGGCTGGTTATTATACCGATAGCTTTGGCACCATCATTGATAATGTAATGATTCAAAACATTGCTGAAACGAATATCGATGAAGCAACTGACTTACTGTCATTTGAGTATTTTTTAACTGTTTTGTTGTTAGCCATAGTACCTATAGCTTGCCTTTTTATGGTCAAAATAGATAAATCGTCATGGACAAAAAACTGTTGGCTACAAATAAGTAATACCATCATGGCACTTGGTGTAATTACTGTTTCACTTTATATTTTTAGTGCTCAATTCACTAATTTCTTTAGAGAACACAAGCCATTAAGATTTTACTTAAATCCTATCTATCCCATTTACTCTACGGGATTTTTCCTCAAGGACGTGCTTGAACAGCAAGAAAATAACGAATTTTTAATGGTAGTAAACTCTGCCAATGATATTGATAAAGAGTCGCATAAAAAACTCTACATTGTCATTGTCGGTGAAACTGTCCATGCGGGTAATCTTTCTATAAATGGCTATAAACGAGAAACTACACCATTATTAGCTCAAAGAGATGATTTAATTAGTTTTGATAAATTCTATGCTTGTGGCACATCAACCGCGATTTCGGTCCCTTGTATGTTTTCATTCGATAACCGAGAGTCATTTGATAATAAAAAAGCACGGCGAACACAAAACGTATTAGATGTTATTTCCAAAGCCGGGGTAAGTGTCCTTTGGCGAGACAATAACTCTAGTTCAAAAGGCGTCGCAGATCGTGTCGAATACCAAAATTTCAAATCACCTGAGCTAAATTCAGTGTGCGATATAGAGTGTCGTGACATTGGTATGTTAGACGGTTTACAGGGGTATATTGATGATCAAGAAGGTAGTGTACTCATAGTGCTTCATCAAATGGGCAACCACGGCCCGGCATATTACAAACGATACCCCAAAGACTTTGAGAAGTTCACTCCTGCCTGTCAAACAAGCGAACTCTCCGCCTGTGAAACTAGCGAAATTGTTAATGCGTATGATAATGCCATTCTCTATACCGATTACTTTATCAATGAAACCATTAATTTATTAGAAGAGAACAATACCAACTTTGAAACTGCCATGTTTTATATTGGCGATCATGGTGAATCGTTAGGTAAGAACGGACTCTACTTACATGGTATGCCTTACATGCTGGCGCCTGAAGAACAGACTCATGTACCTTTAATTGCTTGGTTCGGCTCTTCATCACACGTTGATATGGAAAGTACGGTCAAACAAAGTAAAAAAGAAAGTTCTCACGATGCTTTTTCTTTTTCTTTACTACATGCGTTAAATATCAGCACAGATATGTCATTGCCTGAAAAAGCGCCATCACCACTATTTGTTACGCAAGAGGAAGAGTAAATGTCAAATAATAACCATACGCACAGCCATGCACATAACCATGACGGAAAATTAAGCATGGCAGTATTTATCAATATTTTACTTACTGTGGCCCAAGTTATCGGCGGGGTTTTATCAGGTAGTTTATCCTTGATTGCTGATGCGCTTCATAACCTCAGTGATGCAGGCGCTATCGTTATTGCGATTGTTGCGAGAAAAATTGCAAGAAAACCCGCTAATAGCCAAATGACTTTTGGTTTTAAACGGGCTGAAATTATCGGGGCATTAATCAACAGTACTACCCTTATTATTCTTGGTATATATCTCATTTATGCCGCAGTTGAGAAGTACTTTAACCCTCAACCTATTGATGGTTGGATTGTTGTTTGGATTGCGACAATAGCCTTAGTGATTGATTCCATAACCGCGTGGTTGACTTATCAAGCAGGCGCGAAGAATAACTTGAATCTCAGAGCGGCATTTATTCATAATTTATCTGATGCCTTTGCTTCTGTCGTTGTCATTGTTGCGGGTAGTTTGATCATTTTATATCAATGGTATGTTGTCGATTTATTGGCAACCATACTTATCTCGGTTTATGTGGTGTACCACGGTATTATTTTAGCTAAGCAAAGTATTCGTATTTTAATGCAAGCGGTCCCCGTTGATATCGATATCGATAAGATTTGTAAGGATATCGAATCAATGGAGAATGTTGAAAAAGTAAGACACATTCATGTGTGGCAATTAGATGATAGCGAAGTGTATTTAGAAACCAGTGTTAACTTAAAAACGATGGAACAATTCCAAGATCTTAAGCCAATTAAAGATTTGCTCGCAGCTCAATACGGTATTCACCACTCGACCATAGAAGTGGTAGTAGGGAACACCTTGCAAATGGAGAATTGTTTTGAACTTGAGTAAACACCTGCTTTATTCAATGTATGCATTAACGCTTATTGCTTTTTTATTTGAAACAACAAATAGCGATATTTGGCTTCAAAATTTGTTATTCAATGCATCCAACCAAACGTGGTTAATTGATAAATATGAAGAGCCTTATCGTTTTATTTTTTACTTGTTGCCTAAATACAGCATTATTTTGTTGGCACTGTCGCTCATTGCTTTTTACGTTATCGCTTGTAGACGCAAGTACTCTAAGCACTTTCAAAAGCGATTATTAGTGGTTATTTTCTCTTTGATGTTAGTGCCGTCAGTCATCGGCGGTTTAAAAGCAACAACCAATGGTGCTTGTCCTGCGCAGCTTGAACTATATGGCGGCGATGTCCCTTATGTTAAGGCGTTTGAATTAATGCCTGAATCGTTTGAGTCAACTAAAAAGTACAAGTGCTTTCCTGCGGGTCATGCCAGCGGTGGTTTTGCCTTAATGTCATTATTCTTTTTGTTTTATCGTCCGAAATACCAATGTATTGCGATAGCGTTTGCTGTTTCTACTGGCTGGATTATGGGGAGTTATAAGATGGCGATAGGTGACCATTTTTTAAGTCACACACTAACAACGATGACGTTGTCATGGTTAATCATTTGTTTGATAGCCGCGGTAGTGTTTCGTACCTTACACTTTCCTAATTCCAAACCTAATGCTAAGAATAGCCAACAGGAGCCAATCAATGGGTACTAAGCAAAAGCCGACGGGAATAAAACGAATATACCTAGCAGCGGGGCATTCACTCAGAGCGTTTAAATGGCTGATAGCAAATGAAGCAGCGTTTAAACAAGAATTCTGGCTGTCAGTTCTTCTCGTTGTGGGCTGTTTATTCTTTCCATTTTCACTTTTTGAGTACGTGATTCTTTGGTGCGCTTTATTATTCGTATTGTTGGCAGAAATCTTCAATACCGCTATTGAGGCAGTAGTCGATAGAATTGGCGCGGAAATTCATCCGCTGTCAGGTTTAGCGAAAGACTTAGGCTCTTTGGCTGTGATGGTGAGCGTTATCATCGCAACTTTAATATGGGCTGGTGTATTTATTCAGCACTTGAGCTTATGAAGTGTAAATGTTATTAGAATGTATAATAATTCAAAAATATATTTAATCTAATACTCTATGTTAGACAATTAAGAATATTTTCAGCCATGTCCGCTATAGATCAAAAAATACAAACATTTTTAGCCAAAACACTCAAATAGTAACTTCTGCTGTAAGCGTATAGCTAACGACACCTAGCCTTGCTTAATATTCCAAGGTAGCAGTGGCTCAAGGTTACTTGGCTGCTCTGCAATATGTTGCAAGCACATTGAGATGTAGTCATGCACTACAAGATCATTTGCCTTTGCGGTTTCAAC
>NZ_DRGM01000043.1 GCF_011050055.1 Pseudoalteromonas prydzensis
ATCATTATGCTCCATGCGAACCACCAAAATAAGTAAAATTCATGGTAATCATTAAGTGGTAAAACAAATTCATTAATATTAGCAAAGTAAGTACCAATAGAACCTAAAGTGAAATTTTTCGAAATTCCTTGGGTTAAATTTATCAATAACGTTGTAATTATTGGTACATGTGCATTTACCGCTTATTTATTGCTTACAAACCTACCATGGTATTTACCCGAATTAGGTGATGGAACAAGTATAGTTTCTGAGTTTTATTTAATTGTGTTTGCAGCTATCTGTTTTGCTGTGTACTCAAGTACTGATATTAAATATGTACGTATTTTAAGTATTTCTACTACGTGGTTATTTTTAGTATTAATCGCCTTTATGTGGGCTGGCGCATTTGTGATCGGTGATAGTCAAATGTCAGCATTTACAGATAACTTAGGCTCTATTGGTACTTACTTTGCTAATATTAATGAATTTGTTTTACCACTTAATGATTACCATGAATTTTACTTATTTTGGTGGTTCGCATGGAGCATAATGATTGGTCAATTTACATCACGCTTTGTTGGTGGACTTAAAACATACCAAGTATTGGCTGCAATGTTGATTTTCCCTTCTATTCCTATCGCAATTTGGTTTAGTGTACTTTATCACTACCACGAAGCGGGCATTCCAACTCAAGGTATTAAAAACTTTGCTATGGTATTTGTAGGTATTGTATTTGTAATTAACTCACTCGATTCGTTAGTGCGTTTATATACAGATAACCTAAACTTTACCGTAAAGCGTTTTGGAAAAATGAAATACATAGTCGGAAACATTGTTGCTTTATCACTACTTACACTATTGTTTAAATTGGAATTTTTACAAATTCAGTGGGTAGGTGCATTAGTTATTGGCTTGTTCTTTATCTGTGCTGCTTTTATTGGTTACAGTAAATTTAAAACAGTAACGAATATAGATAGCTCACCAAAAGCAAACGAAATTGATTACACAAAAATTGACACAGTACACTAGGGATAAATAATGAATAACAAACTAAAACAACTTGCAGTAGCACTACCATTTGCGCTTTTATCAACAACTGCAGCAGCTGATTGGTCAACAACAATCACTGCAGCGTCTGACTACACTTTTAATGGTGTAACACAAACAGATAGCGATCCTGCAATTCAAGGTAGCTTGGACTATGCCTTTGACAGCGGTGTTTACGCAGGTGTATGGGCTTCAAATGTAGATTTTGGTGACGACACTGATTTTGAACTTGATGCCTATGTAGGTAAGTATGTGCAACTTGATGAGCAATTTAGCGTTGACTACGGTATAGCTTATTACACGTACCAAGGTAATAACAGCGATGGAAACTACGCTGAAGCTTACACAAAATTTGGTTACGCAAGTGAGTACGGACAAACTGAGCTTAACTTTTGGTACAGCTGGGATTACTTTGGAACAGGCGCCGGTCATGTAATTTCAATGGTTGCTCACACTTATGAACTAGCTCCAAACCACGCACTACGTGCAAGTTTTGATATTTCAAATTCACTTGATGGCGATAAGTTTCAGTGGGATGGCGCTAAGGGTGATAAATCATACCACCACTATCGCTTGGCATACCAAACAAGCTACGAAGGTTTTGGTATTGAAGTGGCTGCTGAAAACACAAGCTTAGATTACGATTATGCTGATGAGCGTATCGTACTTGCTGTTTCTCGCACATTTGATCTTTAATACAATTATTACTGATTAAACAAAAATGCCACTCTATTTAGAGTGGCATTTTTATTTATAAACTAACTAACTAACTAACAATATCCCAAGCACTTGTACCCGATGCTGAAAGGTTACTGGTGTTATTGCGTAATACTTTATTACCTACATTAGCTGATGACTCAGGTCGGCTTACTAAATAACCCTGAACAGAACTCACACCCATTTTTTTAACAAGTTCAAACTGCCCTATTTCTTCAACGCCTTCAGCCACAATTTTAAGACCTAACTTTTTCCCTAGATCACTAATTGTATTTAATATGTCGTTATATTTTTGGCTCTTATTAGCTTGAGATATAAACGAGCGATCAATTTTAATAACATCTATTGGTAAATCAGCTAATGTACTTAACGAGCTAAAACCTGTACCAAAATCATCAATTGCAATGGTAATGCCCTCTTCTCTTAATCTACTTAAGTCTTTAATTATTTTAGGGCTGGCTTTAATGAATGTAGATTCAGTAATTTCAAGCATCAGAGACGTAGCTGGTAAGCCGGTTTTTTTAAGCTTCTTCATTACCCAATCATAAATATCACGGTGCTTTAATTGAATGCCCGAAACATTAACTGATATTTTCACTTTGCGCATACCTGCATTGTGCCATGCAGCCATCTGTCTACACGATTCAAGCATAATCCAATCGCCAAGCTCTAATATTAAATTAGATTCCTCTGCTATTGGAATAAATTCTGAAGGGGGGATCATACCCTCAACTGGGTGATCCCATCGGGTAAGCGCCTCAAAATAATCAATCATACAATCTTCAACATGTACAATCGGTTGAAAAGATAAGTAAAAATCTTTACATGCGACCGCTAAACGCAGCTCTTCAAGTAAATAATGGTAACGGCGCATTTTGTTACCCATTTCTGGTGAGTAAACTTTAAATATCCCCTTACCATCGCTTTTAGCCCTATACATAGCCACGTCAGCTAATTGCAAAAGAGCCTGCGGCGTTGATGCACTTTCTGGATAAGACGCAATACCAATGCTGGCACTAATTTTTACTATTTTATTACCTAGCACAAAGTCTTTTTCAAGCTCACTAAGCACGTGTTTAGCAATTTCAACAACTCTGTCGCTATCATCAAGTAACTCTATAAAAATGGAAAATTCATCTCCTCCCAACCTCGATAAGTTTTGCTCTAATTGGTTAGCACTATTTATGTTACTTAATTTATGGTGGCGTAGAACATTGGCAAGGCGAGTAGCAACTTGAACTAATATTTCATCACCAAAACTATGACCAAATGAGTCGTTTACTTGTTTAAAGCCATCAAGGTCGATAAACAGGAGTGCACATTTGAGATCTTCTTGGTTAGCATGATTAATTTGTCTGTCGATATGTTCAATATAAGCATGGCGGTCAATTAACAGCGTCAGTTTGTCTTGGCATATACTGGTTTGTGTTTGTTTTACATAATTAGCAACATGCGTATTTAAACTATTTATAGACTGACCTAAGCTGCTTACACCCAAAGGGTTCTCAGCTGGTTTTACTTGCAAGTTAAATGCAGTTAATAAGCTATTGGCTTGAAGGTTAAGCTCTGCTATCTGATTTTTATAGTGGCGCTTTCTGCGCTCCCTACGTAAATACAAACCAGATCCGAATACTAAAATACATAAGAGTAAAAAGTTAATAGGTGATGCAAGCGTCATTACAATTAGCTTATTTGAATCAGCTGCTACAAACTGGGTCTCAGTGGTTTTAATAAGTAAAAAATCGGCAGTAGGCTGCTCAATAATATAATGGCCATTCAAAATGGGGTTATACCAAGGAGCCATTTCAAGAGTGGTATTAGTTATTTCGAAACTTCGTATATCAATACTGGTATTAAATAAATTTATACGGTTGATCTGATTCGTTAACTCTATGTTTATACAAAAACAAAATAGAATTATAATTAGAAAAATAAAACCGAGCGGTTTAAGTTTACTCATAAAAAAAATCCATCTATTTTGCTTCTCCCATTAAACCCATCACCAAAAAACGAATTATATCGCCTGCATTTAGTACTAAGCAAGCATTGATATAATCCTAAGCCATTAGAATAACAAAAAACTGTAACAATAACGGATTAACTCACTCAATTTAATATAGTATAGGTGGGATTAACAAAAATAAACAAAAAGGTTTCAATTGTTTAAAATTTAATACATACCGTCAATAAGCTCTATAATTTTTCTTCAGCGTCAATCTAGGCCACACCATTGCAGCCTTTAGTATCTGTCTTTGATAATCCTTTCTGACATTCCCGATGCTTTAATACAACATTTCCTAAAATTATTCTTCAACATCATGCCTTGTTAAAAAACCTAGGAATGTAACAATTATCGCAGATACAATTATTATTTTAATATTTAAAGCTGCCATGCATAGCTAACTTTTGTAAAAAATGTACGTTGATCTCGCTCAATATTTTTAAGAGAATCGTCTTGGTAACCTCTATCTGAGTAACCCAAATAAAACAACGTTTGTGCATTAATTTTATATGAGTAAACAAGCTGACTACCGTAGTCTTTATTGATTTGGCTAACTTGGTAAAAATAGGCGTTTTCGTCTCTATCAATGTCTTCAAATTGTAAAATTAATTTAAGAATTGAACGCATACTAAATTTATAATGAAGTCTAAAATCGACTAGGTTAGCAGTAAATACACGATCCCCTTGCGGATTATCTAATTGGCTGTAGTTATGTTTTACATCGAGTTGCCAATGGTCGTTAATGTCCCACACCACTTGGGTTTGAGTGTCAAACGCATCGCCTAGTTGCTCATTTGCATAATCAATGCGGCTAGCGTATTCAATATATAACGAAAGCTTTAAATCTTTAGTGGGTTTAAAACCGGTGTAAATAAAACCAATATTTTGATTATAAAAATTATCGTTATAGTTTTCATAACGGTGCACTAAACCAATTTCAAAAATAGATTGCTTTTGGCCTTTGAAGCTTAAAAAGCCTTCGTATTCTTCTTCAAGTAAGTCGCCGTTTTGCGCCCACGTTTTATCCCAGTCAGCTTCGTATGACCATGAGGTAAGTAAATCAGACTCATCTCTGTACCATGTTTGTCCACCACCAAAGCCTACTTTTTCATAATCTACTTTAGCTTGATAACCTAAATCAGTGCGATAGTCCTGCCCAATATTTTCATACGATGCAAACAATTTGTAATCACGTTTATCGCGCGTAAGTTCTAGGGCATATGCTTCATCTGACTGAGTTTCAGATAGGTTATAATTTTGAATTAAAAATTCAGAGTTACGTGTATCAGCAGATGATACTTGATACAAAAGAGTGTCCGATTGATTAAACCAGTAGCTACCGTCCACTGATAATACAGTGTTGTGATAGTCATCACTTTCTCTGTGCGTGCTTGAAATGCCAATAGTGCCTTGCTGACCTAAGTCATATTGATAACGCCCAGCGGCCGCATTCGTTTTTTTGTTTAGGCTTGCAAAGCCTGAGCCCTGATTCGTAGGCAGTAAAATATTACTATTGTCGTCGTCAGCGAGCATCAAAGCATAACTATGATCACCCGTTTTACCCGTCAGCTTTGCACCTAAGGTAGGCTCTGCAATTGTACGCGTGTATAAGAGCTCAAATAAACTGCTTTTAAAGTAAGAAGCACCATCTAAAAAGAAAGGTCGTTTTTCGGCGTAATAAATAGAAAATGTTGTATTTACATCAAGCTCTAAAGAGTCTGTTTCTACTTGCGAAAAATCTGGATTGATCGTCGCATTTAAAACAGCGTCCTTGGTTAAACCCCAACGCAAATCTAAGCCCACTTCGGTATCAATATCGCCATTATCCCAGTTGCCCGGTAATTCAGATTTATTATCGTTACGAAGTGCGGTCAATGTAGGTGTTAATTGAATATTTTTACTCGATTCAATATCGCTAAAACCCACTAACTTATCAAACTGACAAAGGCTACATTTTATATTTCTATCAAACCCCATATTTGATAGCTGATATAAAACATCACGTTGATAGTTTCTCATGACTGAAAAACCCCACGTTAGCTCTTTTTCATTTTCAGGAAAGCGCAGTGCCTTAAAAGGAATACGCATTTCAACAACGTAACCTTTCTCGTTAATTTGCCCTGCGCTATCCCAAATAGCATTCCATGAGATATCTGAACTCCACCCATCGGTGTCGGTCATTCTTATATCGCCTTGTGCACCAAGGGGATTCACATGAAATTCATAACCACTGCGTTCATCATTAAATGTATCAATAACAAGAATAACTACGTCGTCTTCCCACAGCGTATCGCGGTCACGAAGTGATGCACGAATTTGCTCAGGGTTTGGATCCTCTGCAATAAAGGCAACATATAAGTTTGTGCCATCTTCGTAAATAAAAGCATCAGTTTTTACAGGAGGTGTGCCTTTTTCGTTAGGCTCATCTTGGTAGAGTAGAGGTATACGTGTCGCGTTTTTCCAGTGCGCTTCATCCATAACACCATCAATAGTGATATTTGAATCAATACGAGATAAGGGTACTTGCTGTTTACTAGCCGCTACATCAAGGCTTGAGAGTAATAAAACGAAACTTAAAAATAGGAAGGTAAACTTTTTTATTATAGTTATAAAGTACTGCATAAACATCCATTTAGACTGTAATTACTCATAGGGAGTAACTTAAGCTGGGGATTGTAATTTATCCAGGTACATTTGTTAATACTTTGAAATGAAAAATTAACTATTTAATGATAAAGGAGTAACTAATGTTACCCATCAAGTTTCGAGTAGTTTAAGCTTATTGTCTATACCATTCCATACATCAGCGTCCTCTGGTGCAGGTTTAACCTCTGTAATGCGCGGCCAGACCAATGCGAGTTCAGCATTTAATTCTGTGAACTCTTTTTGAGATTCTGGTAGCTCATCTTCTTGGTATATTGCATCAGCTGAACATTCAGGGACACATAAACCGCAATCGATACAATCAATCGGGCTAATAGCTAAAAAATTAGGGCCTTCAAAAAATGCATCTGCTGGGCACACTGACACGCAATCGGTGTACTTGCATTTTATACAATTTTCGGTGACTACAAACGCCATACTATTTTAATACCTAAGATTTTAAACAACAGTTGTGGATCATACCCATCCACCCCAAAAATACAATAAATAAGTGCCATATCACCCTATTTTAACGTAAAATACGCGCCTTATGTTTGCACACCCATTGTGCCCTGCATTCCCTTATTGTGAGCGGTAATAATACCCCGCTATGACACCTAAAAGAGATATAAATGATACGTTTAACCGAAATAAAGCTGCCACTTGATCATGACGAAGATGCAATTGGTCAAGCAATTGTAAATAAACTAAAAATCCAACCAGAACAATTGCACAGTTTTAATGTGTTCAAACGTGGTTATGACGCACGTAAAAAATCAGCTATTTTACTTATTTATACACTCGATATAGAAGTTGATAACGAAGCCAAGCTACTCTCAGCATTTGAAAAAGACCAACATGTAAAAGTAGCGCCAGACACAAACTATAAATTTGTAGCCCAAGCCAGCGAAAATATAACAGAGCGCCCTGTCGTTATTGGTTTTGGCCCTTGTGGTTTATTTGCAGGCTTATTACTTGCTCAAATGGGTTTTAATCCCATTATATTAGAGCGCGGTAAAGAAGTACGTGAACGTACAAAAGACACGTTTGGATTTTGGCGTAAACGTACACTTAATACAGAATCAAACGTACAGTTTGGTGAAGGTGGCGCAGGTACTTTTTCAGATGGTAAATTATACAGCCAAGTAAAAGATCCAAAACATTATGGTCGTAAAGTCATTACTGAATTTGTAGAAGCTGGCGCACCAGATGAAATTTTATACGTAAGTAAGCCACATATTGGTACATTTAAACTTGTCACCATGATTGAAAAAATGCGTGCTCGTATAATCGAACTCGGTGGTGAAATTCGCTTTAGTACACGTGTTGACGACATTCATTTAGATGATGGGCAAGTAACAGGCTTAACGCTTTCAAATGGTGAGCAGTTAAATACTCGCCATGTTGTATTAGCTGTAGGTCACAGTGCTCGTGACACGTTTGACATGATCCACAAAAAAGGCATTTACGTTGAAGCAAAGCCATTCTCAGTCGGTTTTAGAATCGAACATAAACAATCAATGATCGATGAATGCCGTTTTGGTACAAATGCCGGTAACCCTATTTTAGGCTCTGCCGATTATAAACTTGTTCACCATTGTGATAATGGTCGCACAGTTTACAGCTTTTGTATGTGCCCAGGCGGTACTGTTGTAGCGGCAACGTCTGAAGAAGGACGTGTAGTAACCAATGGCATGAGCCAATATTCGCGAAGTGAGCGCAATGCTAACAGCGCTATTGTTGTAGGTATTTCTCCAGAGCAGGATTTTCCTGGTAATCCGCTTGCTGGTATAGACTTACAACGTAAACTTGAAGAGCAAGCGTATGAGCTTGGTGGTAGCAACTACGATGCACCAGCACAATTAATTGGTGACTTCTTAAAAGGTAGATCATCTGCAGAGTTAGGTGAAGTACAACCATCTTACACCCCCGGTATTAAGTTAACTGATTTAAGTAAGGTACTACCGCAATTTGCTATTGATGCTCTTCGCGAAGCTATACCTGCTTTTAATAAACAAATCCGTGGTTTTTCTACTAATGACGGTTTACTAACTGGTGTTGAAACACGTACTTCGTCGCCAATCAGTATTAAACGCGATAAAACGTTCCAAAGCATTAATACTAAAGGGCTTTACCCTGCTGGTGAAGGTGCAGGTTACGCTGGCGGTATTTTATCAGCGGGTATTGATGGTATTAAAGCAGCTGAGGCGGTTGCGCTGTCTATGCTAGAAAACGCTTAAACCTCTTTTTTAAGCTGTTTATCGAAAAGCCTCACTTTGTGAGGCTTTTTTGTGCTAAATGTATAGAAAATAATAACAATCCAAGCACCTCAACAATGATCAAAACATTTACCTTTTCGCTGCTTAGTGTATTAGCAATTTTTAACACTAAAGCACAAGAACTAAAAACCATCGGTGAAATTCACAGTGCATATAAAAATAATTCTATTAATGCACAGCAACTCACCCAAAATTATATAGACCGAATTAATAAACTTAATCCACAATATAATGCGGTTATTAGCTTAGAGCCTACAGCACTTGCTCAAGCTAAAACGTTAGATGAACTTGCCACTAAAGGAACTTGGGCTGGACCATTACATGGAATACCTGTACTTCTTAAAGATAATATAGAAACTAGAGGCACCCTTCCCACAACGGCTGGCTCTTTAGCACTTAAAAATAACGTTACTAATAATGATGCTTTTGTTGTTAAACAACTACGAAATGCGGGCGCTATAATTTTAGGTAAAGCTAATTTAAGTGAGTGGGCAAATTTTCGTTCATCCTATTCATCTTCGGGCTGGAGTGCTGTAGGCGGACAAACACATAATGCGCACGATGTAACACGTAACCCATGTGGTTCTAGTGCAGGCTCTGCTGTTGCGGTAGCACTTAACTTTGCGCCTATAGCATTAGGGACTGAAACAGACGGTTCAATTACGTGCCCTGCCTCAGTAAATGGAGTTTATGCAATAAAACCGAGTATGGGCCAAGTATCACGCTCAGGCGTTGTGCCTCTTTCAAGTAGCCAAGATTCAGTAGGGCCGATGGCGCATTCACTTAAAGATTCGCTGCTGGTTTTATCTGTTTTGCAAGGTGAAGACTCCCTTGATGCGACAACTACAGGGTTTGAATTAAAAACAGGTAATCTAAAATCAAAATCATCACTTATTATTGGTGCACTGCCTAGCGACAAATTTACAGTTGAAACGCAGCGCCTTTATGCCAAGCAGTTACAAGCATTAAAACAGGCTGGGCACACTGTTATTAATGTAGATATTACTGATAACTTAGATACGCTATTTGCTGATGAATACTATATTTTACTCTACGACTTTAAAGCCGAAATTAATCATTACCTCGCAAACACTCCAACACAAGTGGCTGTTAAAAGCCTAAAAGCACTTATTAATTTTAATATTCAAAATAAAAAAACAGAAATGCCCCACTTTGAGCAAGACATCCTAGTTCAATCACAGGCTATTGATTTAACTAACAAACAAAAATACCAGGAGACTAAAGAACGCTATCGCACTTTAGCAACGACAGCCATTGTTAATGTATACAAAAACAACAAGCTTGATATTGTTATAGCGCCTACAGTATCCCCCGCCTGGAAAACTGACTTAGTTAATGGTGATAATTTTAATGGCAGTAGTAGTTCGTTATCTGCTATTGCTGGCACAACGCACATAACCCTACCGGTCGGAAAAGTAAGTGGTTTACCGGTTGGTTTGTCCATAATAGCAAATAAAGAGGACGAGCAAGCGGCTTATTTATACGCAAATATTATTGACGAGGTGTTATCACCAGGCACAAAAAAACCTGAGTAAACTCAGGTTTTTTTTAAACTAAACGGCGTAACTATGACTTTTTAAGTGACAGTTCTTCGCCTTTTAAGCTTTTACGAACGCTTGAAATACGTGAGCGATTTACTGCTCTCGCTTCACCGGTTGCTTGTCCTGATAACTTGTTAGAACGTGTACGGCGTAAATGCGCTGGTTTTTTACCAATTTTATCAATTAGTACTTCA
>NZ_DRGM01000044.1 GCF_011050055.1 Pseudoalteromonas prydzensis
AAGGGATTCAGTCTGAATTACATATTCCTGCTGGCAACCACTACATCACCGTGGGTATGCGCTACCACGAAGATGAAATGGACCGTTTTCAATGGCAAGACGAATACACGCTAAACCAAGACCTATCAATGACGTTAACCAGTCAAGGCGCACCAGGCTCTGACAGCAACCGTTTTGATAGTGCAAAAGCGACAACCTTGTTTGTACAAGATCAATGGACACTTGATTCATTAGTAATTAGTGCAGGCCTTCGTTATGAAGACATTACTATCTCTCGCGAAGAATGGTCAAAGTCTGATCCTAAGCGTGCAAATGGCTTAACAAAAGACATTAGTAATGACACCGAGATTTTAGTGCCGTCACTCGGTGCAACTTACACTGTTAATGATAACTTGACGCTACTGGCCGGTATTCAACAAGGTTATGCACCAGCAGCCCCTGGTAATGCTGATCAACAGGAAGAAGAAAGCTTAAACATTGAGCTGGGTGGTCGTTATGATTACGCAGGTTTCAATGGTGAAGTAATTTACTTTAACTCTGATTACGACAACATGCACGGCAACTGTACAGCTGCCATTGGTTGTAGCGATGACAACATTGGCGATCAGTACAACTACGGTGAAGTATCTGTTGAAGGCTTTGAATTAAGTGCTGGCCGCACATTCGCAACTAATAACGCGGCATTCCCTGTTCGCTTAACCTACACATACACCGACTCAACGTTTGAAAACGACTTTGACTCGGGCCTATGGGGTCAAGTAAATAAAGGCGATGCGATGCCTTACGTACCAGAAAACCAAGTAGCTTTATCATTCGGTGCTGAGTTTTCAAGCTTAGTATTTGATACGCAAATGCGCTATGTGTCTGACTCACATGCAAATTTAAGCCCTACAGGGTTAAATGCAATCGACAGTCGCGTAGTGTGGGATTTAGCCGCTAAATACTTAATTGATGACAGTCAAAAAGTATACCTAACGGTTGATAACCTATTTGATAAAACCTACATTGCCAACCGCGCAAATGGCGGTATTCAACCAGGTAAACCACGCACAATCCAAATGGGTTACAGCTACGCGTTTTAGGCTAAAGGCTAAAGGCTAAAGGCTAAAGGCTAAAGGCTAAAGGCTAAAGGCTAGAAATTATAAAAGCCGTGTTTGTTAAATCAAGCACGGCTTTTTTATTGGTGGTGATTTATCACGAAAATGGCGCTTATATTAAAGCGACCTGTAGCCCAAAACCGCGGTGCTTTTTCGGCTAAAGCCGAACCTACAGGTAAACACCGAGCCAATTGTAGGTCGTGATTTATCACGAAAATGGCGCTTAAATAAAACAGATTAGTAACCTCAAACCGCGTTGCCTTTTCGGCTAAAGCCGAACCTACAGGCAAACCCCGAGCTAACTGTAGGTCGTGATTTATCACGAAAATGGCGCTTAAATAAAACCGATTAGTAACCTCAAACCGCAGTGCTTTTTCGGCTAAAGCCGAACCTACAGGCATAAAAAAAGCGCGATGAAACGCGCTTTTGCTCACTTACAAACTTTCTTAGCTAGCCAACTTTACTCTCGCTAACTCGCCAACTCAATTCTACTTCCAACTTCTCATTTTATGGCCTTTAAGCGCATAGAATAAGATGAATAAGTAACTAGGGATCATCAAGGCGTAAGCACCTTGTGCGCCTAGGCCTGCTACGTTACCTAAGCCAATCAGCAATGGACCTAACGCACCACCGGCAATACCCATGATCAGTAAACCCGATGCAGTACCCGTTAAACGACCTAAGCCAGTTAATGCCAAAGGCCAAATTGCTGGCCAAACCATAGCGTTTGCAAAGCCTAGCAAGGCAATGCATAACAATGGATCTGGCAACTCTGGGCCACCAAACGGCACTAACAACAGGTTCGCAATAATAAACGAATCGTTACTTCCCATTACCACTGCAAGTACGGTTACAATGCCTGCAATGCCGGACATAACCAACGCATTTTGCTGCGACATAAAGCGTGGAATAAGTGCAATACCAATGGCGTAACCAATCAACATACACGCCATGGTATATGACGTCATCACTGAATAATCAGCAATACCAATCTGTAATGCATACGAGCCAATAGTATCTGCGGCAATCACTTCAACCGCTACATATAAAGCGATACCAACTACACCCAGCACTAAATGAGGGTGTTTTAATGCTTCTTTTACCTCGCCTTTGCCATTACCTGCTGACTCTTCAAAAACCAAATCAGGTAATGGTGAAAATTTAGCAAATGCTGCAAACGCAAAGATCAAGCCCGCAATAGCTATATAAGGTAAAATAAGGCTATTCGCCATGGCATCTTTTTGCCCTTGCGAGAGTTGCTCACCATCAGCGACCACACCACTGACAACAACGGCAGCAAAAATAACAGGCACGATAACTCCGGCAAATTTATTCAATAAGCCCATGATACACACGCGTACTGCGGCTGATTTTTCAGATCCCATTTTAACCACATACGGATTTACCGCTGTTTGTAGGATCGTTTGCCCTACACCTATCATTAACTGTGCGAATAAAAATATTTCGATCATTTGCATTTTAGCGGCAGGAATATACATCAAGGCAGACACAGCCATAACCGCACAGCCAATCGCCATACCGTTTTTATAGCCAACACGCTTAATTAACATTGCTGATGGAATACCAGCCACAGTCACAGCAATATAAAATGAGGAAATAATAAACGAGGCTTGCAGGGGTGATAGTACCAACATTTGTTGTAAAAATGGCGTAATTGCACCATTCAACCAGGTTATACAGCCTAAAATAAAGAACATTGATCCTGCCAATGTCATTGGCAGCCAAATACTATGCTTAGTATTTGCTTCACACTCGACGGTTGCTTCCATAATTATATCCCAACAGTTTATTTTAATTATTCATTTTAGTATTACACCGTGAAAGCTTTAAAACCGAAGTACTGCAACACTAAAACCATTTTTATTACATAAAATTAATCATACACCAACAAAAATGACAGCGCTATCATTTTTAAAAGCAAAAACCATACTCCTATGTTGTACGGTTTTGATAAAAAATACTTAAAAGATGGTTATTTCAGCGTTAATGATCGGCCTTTACGGATACCACTTTGAGAAAGCGTACGAACTTGCTGTACATTAGTGGCTTTATTCTCATCAGCATAAATAAGCCAATTACCAAGGCTATTTTGATATTCGATGACAATCCCCGGATACAAGGTAAATGCATCTAAGCCTTCACTGTGTTGCTTTGCAGCTACGCTAGGTAAACGATAAAACCGCCCTGCTTGCTCTAGTTTTGCAAATTCTTTAAAGCCAACTAACGCCGCAAAACGCTGCCAATCGGCTGCTCTTTGTTGTTTAAGGTTTGTATTAAAGTGCTCGCTATTTTGATCATACTTAACACCCTTTTTATTATATTCAAGCTCCCAAGGCGCTTTGTGCCAAGCTCGCTCTGCAAGCGCTAATAACCGTGGATATAACATGTATTCAGCTTGCCTGTCACTGCGAATAAGCTCTGACCATAAATGCCCTTGCAAACCAATAAAAGGTTTTGTGCGCATCGTTTTACGATCATCAGCACTGTAATGATGATTGTTTACCGAGCGCCAAATTTCGGCATGCGCAGGTAAATTATCCGGCATAAACTCAAACACTTTTTTACTATCAATAGCGCGACTCGCCCAATGATTGCCCGGCTCCTGCGGGTGCGACTGATATGGAAAGTCAAAATAAGTGACATCTGGGCTTGATAACACCACATCCCAGCCTTGGTTAGCATGACGATGCGCAACTTCATGTCCACCATCGCTCAGCGTTGCCCACGCATTTGACTGCACATTTGCTGGCATGCTCTTTAGCGTCACGTCGCTCATACCATCACTCCATCCGGCCACTTTAAAACCTTTTTTAGCCACCATGGCACTGACTTTTTCAATAAAATAGCCATTAAATGAATGCAGCGCCGGTTGTTGGTTTTGCAAACGGCGACAGCTTGGAGAGTCAACCCATGCACCGGCCGTCTCATCAGCGCCAATATGATACGTTTTAAGAGGCACACCGGCTTGTACATGTAATGTGTTTACTTCATCCAGCACTTTATCGATAAATTGATAAGTCGAGTCTAAACACACATTTAAGGTGTTATCATTATAATGTTGAATTGAGCTGTACTGAGTTTTATCAGCGGGTTCGATTAAGCGATACTGTCGCGCCTGCGCACTTTTGCCTTGAGCTATTAAACGGTTAAACCTTGCCTCCATTGCAACAATTGCCGCGCGCGAATGCCCTGGCATATCAAGTGATGGGATCACTTCAATAAAGTGCGCTTGGGCATATTTTAATATTTCAATGTAATCATGCTGGCTGTAGTAGCCATTCACCGCTGATTGACTATTAAGTCCTGCGCCAAGTTGTGGTAACAAACAACGCTGCTCGGTTAAATCTAGGCAGCGCTTGGCACCGACTTCAGTAAGCTCTGGTAAGTCGTTAATAGCCAATCGCCAGCCTTCATCATCCGCTAAATGTAAGTGTAATTTATTAAGCTTATAGGCGGCCATTTGCTCTATGGTATTTAAAATAAATGTTTTTGAACGAAAATTGCGTGCTATATCAATGTGCATGCCTCTAAATTCATAACGCGGCGCATCAGTAATATTAAGTGCTGGGATGGTTAAATTATCAAGGCTGACTAACCCTGCGATGCTCTGCAACGCATAAAATATCCCTGCAGAACTCGTTGCGCTAATCGTTATTTGCTCATGTTGAATTTTTAACGTGTAAGCCTCTGGGTTATCAGCTGCTAAATCTAAATTGAGCGTAGTTTTAATCCCTTGGCTATGCTGCTTAATACCAAAACGTGCTAAGCGTGCTATTGCCGCTGTAAGTTGTACTTGATCAATATCATTCGCTAGCTGTAGATTTAGGCCTTGGCTTAAATCTACAGCCTCACCCAATAATAAAGTTAAAGCGACTGGCTTTGGGATCAAACTCAGCGGTGGCGTGTTTAATGTAGGCCGAAACTCATTTTCATATAAATACTCAGCATCCATCCATGGTGTCGCATCGTCGTTACTCGTTTGTAATTGTTCATAGGTTAAAAATGGTGCTAAATATGGTTGTAACTCTAGCTTAGTGTCAGGATCAATCGTAGTTTGAGTGCTGCTAATAACCCGGCTTATTAAACCCGCACTTGCCAACATGTAATTAGGCATAAACTCAGCGCGAGTAATTTGCGATTCTTGACTATAAAACTCTATACTTATTGGCGTATTTGCTTTCAATCCGGCAAATGCCGAGGTGGGCTTTATTTGGTGTAAATCTCCATTGATATGCGTAATGGTAAACTGCGACGAGTCGGTGCTATAAATTGGCATTAGCTGACTAAAGTAAATTGACCACTGACGACTGGCTACGTCAACAGGTGTGCTAAACGTTAAACGCGATAAGTAACACTGTGTTTGATGCGGTGCAGGGCACGTATCGGGCTTTGCCGAAAGTAACTCATATTTTATCGATAACTGCTGCGCGAGGGTATCTAACTCAACCTGCGATGGTGCTTTGGCAAAAGCAGCAGCCGAACATATGGCAAGCACCAATAATATAATGTTACGCATAGCTAGCTCCTAATGATTGCTCATAAGCCATGTCATGTGTAAATAACGCATGGCTGCCAAGTAATGGCGCATCATCGCCAAGCTCACTAATACGAATATCTAACGACTGCAAAATAATCGGGTTAACTAACTGAGCTAACTGAATATGCAAACTCGGTAAAAAGCACGCAGATGATTGCGCAACCGAGCCGCCAAGTACAATAACGTCAGGATCAAACGCGAGTATCACGTGGCTTATTGCATGAGCTAGGTGCTTGCCAAACTCATCAAATAAACGTTGTGCGTGTGCGTCATTTGCCAGTGCCGCTTGGTAAGCTTGCTTGCCCGTTGTACCTTGATTAATAAAAAACTGCCCAGAGGTAAAGTGCTCAATAATCCCTTGTAAATAACTAAAACTGCCAAACTCTCCTGCGGCTGAGTGCTTACCCGTATATAATCGACCATTAAGCACCAGCCCGGCGCCAAGTCCAGTGCCTAGGCAAATGCCAATCAAATTGGTATCTGCTTTAAAATTACCTTGAGTAAATTCTCCCATAGCAAAACAATTTGCATCATTATGCACCCATACGGGCAGTTTAAAATGTGTGCTTAATAGCTGCTTTAACTGCACATTTTTCCAATTGGGGATATTAACCGTTTCGATCACTTCGCCAGTTTCCATTAGCACCATGCTAGGCACACCAACGACGATACCCATACAAGTGTCATCAACCACTTGCTTAATAATTTGGCATAAAAAGTCGTTTGTTTGCTGCTTACTTGCTGCCCCATCCACATCAAAATAGCGTTTTTCTATTACACCTGTTGCGGTTACTTTTGCGACCAGCGCTTTGGTGCCACCAAGGTCAACACATAATAAAGTTTGTGACATTACAACCTCTTTTGTCATTAGTTACTTTCAGCAAGCTTTGCTGTTGGTGAATTACTTTTAAGCGTGTGATTAGCAACCAGTGGGTTAGCCCAAATTCCAACACTAAAAATATAACCAAGCGGTATTAACAGCAGTAACAGCGACATTTGTAAGCTACCTGTAAGCTCACTCATCGCACCAATAAGAGGCGAGGCAAATGCACCGCCGACAATCCCAGTACATAAAATGCCAGATACAGTGCCATGGCCTTTTGCAACCGAGTTTAATGCCAACGAAAATATCACCGACCACATAATTGATAAGAAAAACCCAACCGCAGGAAACGCCCACAATGCCAGCTCAGTATGTGCAAATAATGCAATAAATAGACTAACCACTGCACCAACGCTAAAAATAAGTAACACATGTTTAGCATCAAAGAGTTTTAACAGCACGATGCCCAATAAGCAGCCTAATGTCAGTGATAGCCAAAACTGACTCACTATCTGTGCTCCGCCTGTATTTGGGTCAAGTTGGTGATAGGTTTGTAAAAATACTGAAATTGAATTAGCCACTCCTTGCTCAAGCGCCACATAAGCCACGATGGCAAAAAAGAACTTGATCACAATTGGATCTTTAAACAATTGTAAGCTTTGTTTGATACTGCCTTGTTGCGGATTTTCTGCTTGGGTGCTGTGTTTTATCGGTAACACGCTAATAACCACCAACATCACTGTGCATAACAGTGCAAATAATAAGTACATACTTAGCCAAGTCATATCGGCGGGTACTAATTGCAATAACCAGTTTTGGCTCTGTGCTTGTGAATCTGCTTTAACAAGCGCGCTATATACCAGCGGTGATAAGGTCGCTGCACCACCAAACATTAACTGGGCTGCGACCGAAAAAACCGCAAAATGTTTAGAGCCGCCACTGGCTCGAAGTAACGGATTAATTGCCACTTGCAATAGAGCCATGGCGGTACCGATCAAAAATAATGCTGACATTGCAACAGCAAAAATCGGCAAGCTAACAAATAACACACTGCCAAATAATGCCAGTGAGAAGGCTATCAACATGACCTTTTTTTCACCTAAGCTTTGCACCAACAACCCCGCAGGGATCGACATCACTCCATAGGCAATAAAAAATGCAAATGGAAAAAAACCAGCCAGAGTTAAGCCAATATTATAGCTTTGGATCAGAGCCGGAAATATCGGCGCCAATAAGTTCGTTATAAATGAAATAACAAAAAAGGTAACCAGTACCAATAGCACTATCAAATAATTTCTTTTCATAATTGTTCTACCTGAAAGCCTCATTTTAAAAATAAATAGAGTGGTGATAGCCATCTGTTCGTGGGCATACAAACAAAATGATTCAAGGGAATAATTAATCACCACTCTTAATTAGCTAAGTCTGCCACCGTAAAATGAGTTATGCGGCACTACTCTACGGCTTGTTGATACTTTTCAACTCACTTTAGCTGCGGTCTTCATTGCAAGGAGTTGCTCTGCATGTGGTTCACAATGCTTATTACACAGTTCATGCAAATACACTTTTGCGCCATTACAAATTGCAATGGGAGCAGGTTCAAATGCCTGCTGGCACCGCGAGCTTTGGTAGTCCATGCCACCAAGTAAGCAATACCAACTGGGTCTAAAATAAACTTGCTGTTGGGTAAGCTGTGACAAATACGCATCAAAATCATCGCCATTAAGCCACGCTTTTAGTAAAGACTTTAAAGCACTAGAGCTGTGATTCAGTTGCTTTGCTGTAAGCCAGTATTCACTGTCGGTGCGCAAGCTAGTTGCATAATGCGCAACCACATAATCTTTAATGCCATACACTAATTGATGCAGTTGTTGATTGACGTGTTCGGCTACTTTTAATGACTGTTGGTTGTTTTTTAGCTTTGTTAAGGCTTGGCTAAATAACTTAATACTATGTTGAGTAACCAGCAAAGATGTCGCTTCGATGGGCTCAATAAAGCTCTGCGCCAACCCTATAGCCATAACATTGCTTTGCCATGCAGACTGCATACAGCCGACTTTCATTGTTAAATGCCGAAACGCGCTATTTTGTGGATCTATGTTTAATTGCAGGGCAAGCTCATACTGGGCTTGTTCATCAGTGATATGTTTTGAGCTATACACATAGCCGTTACCAATACGGCTAGTCAGCGGAATTTGCCAACACCAACCGGCACTTAGCGCCGTAGATTGGGTGGCACATGGCATCACAGCATCGCTAGAAATTGGCGTCGCTACAGCTACAGCACGGTCGTTAAGTAGTTCATCAGCAAATGAATTAAAAGGTGTACCCAGTGTTTGCTCAATTAACAGTGCATTAAAGCCACTGGCATCAATAAATAAGTCGCCGTTAATTTGTTGTCCATTCACAAGCGTAATATCAATTATATTGCCATTGCTGTTTATATTCGCGTGGCTAAACTCACCATCAATGTGTTTAACCCGATTCTCTTGTGCATAGGCTTTTAGCACACCCGCTAATTTTATGGCATCAAAATGATAACCATACGTTTGCTCTTTGAGCATAGGTGTATGCACTTTTGGACTTAAATTTTGTTTTGCGATATGGCCTGTTAAAAAATACTCATCTGGGGCTTGCCAATCGCCATTACCGCGCCTTCGGGCATTAGCATTGACAAAATAAACCTCGGCGGTTTTTTCATCCATGTCGCTATAAAATGGATGGAAATAACAACGTTCATCGCCATTCCAATTATTAAAGTAAATGCCGGCTTTGTAGCTTGCATCGCACTTGGGCATCCATTGTTGTTCACTAATACCGAGTGAATCCATAAAGTTTTTTAAGTGTGGTGTCGAACCTTCACCAACACCAATACTGCCAATTTTACTCGACTCAACAACACTAATAGCTAATTCCGGATGCTGCTTTGATAAATACGCAGCACACATCCAGCCAGCGCTACCTCCGCCTAAAATAACTAATTTATTTATGATA
Source organism: Pseudoalteromonas prydzensis (assembly GCF_011050055.1). Taxonomy (GTDB): domain Bacteria; phylum Pseudomonadota; class Gammaproteobacteria; order Enterobacterales; family Alteromonadaceae; genus Pseudoalteromonas; species Pseudoalteromonas prydzensis_A. The sequence continues at coordinate 9,473 of NZ_DRGM01000044.1, forward strand.
GCCATAACTAAAAAAGGCCGCCAAGTGGCGGCCTATCTCCATTAGAATTTATAACTTACACCAAGGTAATAACGTGAACCAAACTCGATAGTATTTTGCGTTAAAGCAAAGTTAGTATCGTACGATTGCACCACTTCGTTGGTTAAGTTAACGCCTTCAAGGCTAACATCTAAGTTTTCCATGGCATGCCAGATGATTGACGCATCAATTTGTTGATAGTTATCGTTTTTAACTGCTTGGGCTGCACCAACACCAATCCATTCACTGCGCCAGTTATATGCTAAACGAGTGCTGATAATATCGTTCTCAAAGAACACTGATGCATTAAAACTATTTTCAGAAACACCTGGTACCATTTCTTTTGAGCCATCTGGCGTGGTTGTTTCACTGTCTACGTACGTATAGTTAGTCACCACCCCAAAACCGTTAGCAAAGCTATGCTGTAGTTGCAGTTCAATACCATTTACAGAGCCTTCGCCGTTACTACGAGGACGAGTAACACGGCATTGCTCATATAGATCTGGACTGGCGCCACAGCCATCTACAAATTCAACCGCTTCAGTCGAAAAAACAACGTTATCAATTTGTTTGCTGAAAAATCCTGCTGATGCCATAGAAGCGCTTGTAAAGTAATACTCTATAGCAATATCGCCCTGGTTAGCTTCATAGGGTTTTAGATCAGGATTTCCCCCTGTGGCGCTACCAAAATTGGCATTAATTGCTAAGCCGGGTTTTAAATCACTGTAGTTTGCGCGAGACATAACTTGTGATGCTGCCGCGCGAATAATAATGTCATCCGATAAATCATAAGCAAAGTTTACGCTAGGGAGTAAGTTATTATAATCGACCGTCTCTTTGAAAACCGCGCCGTCGGCGTAGCCGCTCGATGTTTGCTCAGTCTCAACGTAACGTAAACCAATATTACCTCGGTAGTTTTCACCACTAAAATCAGCCTTCGCGTAAATGGCGATCATATCTTCATCCACTGAAAAAGTATTACCTAAGTTAGCGACTTCGGTCAGTTCGCCAGCTGCATACTTACCGCTGATGAAATCCCACCATTTATCTGTATCAAGTGAGGCATATGCATCAAGCGTATGACCAGAGCTTTGTGAATGTAGCCCAGTTAATACGCCATCACTCCAATTTGATAAATTACCATCAGGAACAAAACCAAGTACTTCGTCTGGATTACGGTTAAATGCAATACGCGAAAATTCACTACGATTAAATTTAATGCCGGTCTTGATTGCAGTAAAGAAATTACCATCTAACTCAAATTTAATATCAGCTTGAGCATAACTGACATCATGCTCTTGCACTGTGGTATCAAAATTTGCTTCTTGCGCATGTTTAAATTGTGTTGCATCGGTAGCATCTAGCGAAGTTAGCCAAACTTGATAAGGACCCGTAGCATCATAAGTAAAACCACCATCTGTGCTGTTTTGTCCATTAGGAAATGCAGGATCACCTATTTTACCTCCTTCATCTGAGGCTGGGATCCACCATGAAGATGCGCCAAACTGCGTGCCGCCATCTGATGTTGATTTACCAATTACACCACGGAGTTCAAAGCCATCACCTTGAAACTTACCTGATAGGTTTAGTACATCAGCTTTCATATTAACCGCATTACGTACTACTGGATTATAAATAATAGAAGCATATGCAGGTAATATAGTTGCTTGCTCGGTACCGCCTAATGCATTGTTGGTTACATTGGTAGAACCCGCACCACGGGCGCCAACCGTCAGAAAGTTATGGTTTACATGCGGGTTATCAAATTCAAAACGAAAATAATCAAGCACAAACTCCATATTATCGGTTGGTGCAAACTGCGCGGTTAATTGCGCGCTGGTCCGCTCACGCTCAGACTTAAATGCTTGCGAACCTAAACTCCATGCACCGACTGTCGATTCTTGTCCTGTTGCTTGGTTTTCTGCAAAGTACTCATAGTAGCCGCCAATTGACTCAAGTACATGCCGCCCTGAAGTTAATTGTTCATAAGAGTACGCAGCTAAAATACCAAATTTTTCGTCTTCATTTTTCCAACTAGCAAGTATTGATGCACCAGGATCAGTCTCATCATACAATGAACTTTGTGCCAGCTCCGCAGAGAGCAGTAGCGTATTTGCATCTAACTCCAGAGGTTTACGAGTCGTTAAGTTAACGGTCCCTCCCAATGCGCCTTCTTCGATATCTGCTTCCGGTGTTTTATACACTTGGACACCCGACACCTGCTCTGCTGATAACAATTCCATATTAAAAGTACGTGTCGCTGGGCCTAAGTCGTACCATGAGGTGCTTGCTACTGTTTGACCATTGAGTAATATTCTTGATTGCTCAGGTGCAGTACCACGAATAGTTACGCCATTTACCTCGCCATATTGACGGTCAACCGTCACTCCTGAAATACGTTGTAGTGCATCACCAATGTTTTTATCCGGAAATTTACCAATATCTTCTGCGGTAATGGCATCTACCACTCCATCTGCAAAACGCTTAGTGTTCATTGACGCTTCTAAAGAGCGACGAATGCCACGCACTTCAATGGTTTCGATATCACTGTCGGCTTGAGTTTGAGCTGCAGCTAATGCCATTGGACTGACGTATAGTGCTGATATATATATCGCCAATGTCGATAATTTAAGCGGTGCTTTGTTGATACTTTTCATTCCTAGTCCCCTATTTATTGTTATTAAAAGCGTTACTAGGGTATCGCGCCGCATTAGTGTGAAGCAGTACAATTGACACCTTATCCGGTACTTTCCTATCAAAGGAATGTTAATTTTGATGGCAAAATGTTCAATGCACTGTTAGCAAAGAATGGTGCGTAATAGATTAATACTAAAAGTGAATTGAAAAGTATTACTTGGACTGCTAATAATTGTTCAATATAGGGACTAAAATAAATAAGGAGGTCGTCATGCGGGCAATGTGTGAAAAAGTCATTCCTAATACCAATTCATCATGGCGTTATTGTAAGTATACGCTTGACTATATTCCATTTAATTGGCATTACCACCCAGACTTTGAAATTTGCCTTACCTTAAACAGTAAAGGGGTATGCCATATTGGTGACTATATTGCGCCTTATGGCGAACTTGATTTAGTGATCCTTGGTGCTGATTTGCCCCATACTTGGCAATCGTCACCGAATATAGATAACAGCGTACAAGTTGTCCACGTTGCACAAATTCCAAAAAAATGGCTTAGTCAGCAAATTACTAGTCACCCTGAATTTGCCATACTTGAAGAGTTATTAATTGCTGCGCGACAGGGCCTTAAATTCTCGACTAAAACAGCGATGATAGCGAAATCATACTTTGAAAAAATCGAGGTCAGTAATCCTTTTGAGCAATATTTAGGCTTATTTAAATTGTTGTATTTAATGAGCCAAGAAGCAGTCCCTCAACAGCTTTCTAGCGCGAGTTTTTGCTACGCCAATAAAACGGATCCAGCAAAAGATAAATTTGATAAAGTGATTGATTATATTTATCGCCATTACACCGAGGGCTTAAGCGCAGAGCAATTAGCTAACATGGCGCATATGAGCACCAACCACTTTCACCGCTTTTTTAAAAAGCGTATGGAACGCACTTTAACAGAATTTATTAACCAGTTAAGAATTGGTCAAGCTTGTAAGCTATTGATCAATACTAACCGCGCTATTACGGCTATCAGCGATCAGTGTGGGTTTAAAAATACCTCTAACTTTAATCGCCGCTTTTTAACACTAAAAGGAACAACACCAAGCCAATTTAGAAAGCGCTTAAAACAAAAGTCATTAGTGTGAAAGAGTAAAAAGGTAGGCTACCTACCTTTTATAAATACCGTTATTTTTCAAGTAACCACAATGCAGGCGTGTTGGAAGGCTGCCAATTACTTTGGGAATAATGTGCTTGTAACACAGAATAAATTTTATCTTGATAACTTACAAAATTAGTAGCTTCGTATTGCCTGTTTTGTTGCCATTGAGGCGCATAATTATCAAGTGTATCAAATCGATACCCTTCTGCTCTTGCGTGCTCAACAAAGCTTTTAATTTTTGGTAAGTTAATCGTCGCGCCTTGCCCGCGCGGACCATCTTCAAACAAAAAGTCATGGGTGAGTATCACTACTTTATTCGCTGCTAATCCATCGCTGCAATCTAAGTTTTGCGTGCGGCTATTGACCGGATCCATTGTTTTGCCAGGACAAGTATTGACGATTTGATTAATGCTTTCGACCATTTGAATACCATCTGCCATTGTTTCTGCTGGGTAATCAACTCCCCAGTTCACGGGGCCCCAATCAAAATCCCAGCCATAAACCTTATAGTCGTCGCTTGCTAATTTATCAGATATTTTTACTGCGACTTGTGAACTATTGGTAGACACCTGTGGATCACAAGAAAAAGCCGGATCCCAAGGCGGTAAATTATCAGATGTTGCGCATAAACCATCACCTTTAAAAGTTTTCGTAACACGCCACGCATTGGTATACGGCAAGCGTGCCATTGTTCTCATTTTAAAGTTTGGGAAGCTTTCTGCATTAGGTAATAACGCTAAGACCTTTTGAGTATTGAGCTCAAAGTAATCATAATCGGTGCTTACATTTTGGTAGGATTTAACTGGCCATAAGCCAACTTCGTTACAATAAACAGCCCCGGAGCGTTCTCCATCCGTGCAATTATGTAACATATGGTCATAACTATGGTTAGCTAAAAGGTGACCGCTATTTAAAAGCTTAGCTAATGCTAATTGTGAATGTTGTTCATTTTCATCGCCTTCACCATACATATGGAAAGCATTGATAAAAAATGTCGCTTTTATTTGCGCCTCATCTAAAGCATCAATTAGCCCAGAGGTGGCATTAATCGGGCCATCATCAAACGTTAAATAGATAACCTTATCATCATCTGCAAAGCTGTAAGTTGAGCATAAACTTGCACACAATAGCGTTATTGCCATTTTATTTTTCATTTCACTCTCCATTAATTAACACCTAGTTAATATTGCATGCTATTTAGCCCTCGACTGATACGAAGCAATGCAATTTAAGTATTAATCAAACAAAATGAATCTCTGTTACTTCCCTATCGCTTGTTTAGCAAACAGGTGCTTAATTGGGCCTAAGTTATCAACCATCGTTAAGCCAACACCACGTACCAGTTTTTTAAGTGGGTTAGCGCCTGCAAATAACTCTTTTAAGCCTTGCATCATGGCAATGTGCTTTTGTGCATCGAGCTTGCGGGTGCGTTCGTAATCACGCAACAGTCGATTACTGGCAAACTCTTTATTGTCAGCAGTTAACAGCTCTATAAGGTAAGCGGCATCTTTAAGACCTAAGTTCATACCAAGCCCAGCTAATGGATGAATGGTATGTGCAGCATCACCCATTAATACCACTTTGCCAGAGAGCCATTTTTGCGCGTAACGCATTTTAAGAGGGAACGCGACACGCTCGCTTTGCACCTCACATAAACCGCATTGGCCATCCAGAGCTGCCATTACCGCTTTATTAAACTCGGTATTATCCATTGCCAGTAACTGTTGGCAATGCTCAGGGCTGGTTGACCAAACAATTGAATGGCTGTGTTCATCTGGCAATGGTAAAAACGCCAGTGGCCCGGTTGGTAGGAATATTTGCCGCGCGGTGTTGTTATGCAGCTCAGTGGTTTTTACAGTGGCGACAATGGCATTGTGGTCGTAATCTTTAAAGGTGATCGGCAAATTGAACTGTTTACGGATCGCTGAATTAGCGCCATCGGCTGCCACTAATAACTTGGCTATAACTGGCTCACCTGAGTCGAGGGTAATGAATACATCATTATCACTTTGGTGTATTTGTTGGTAGCGTGTAGCAAACATCAATGTCGCTTGGCGGTGGTTTTCTAGCTCCTTGATCAACGCATAACGAATAATATCGTTTTCAACTATGTGACCTAATTGAGGTAAATCTAAGTCAGCACTATTAAAGGCAATTTTGCCAAAGCTGTCTTGATCACGTACATCCATATGGGTGTAGGCACGCGCCCGCTGGGCGATGATCTCAGGCCACACATTAAGCGATTCAAATAAGCCTTGGCTGGCTAAACTTAATGCACTAACACGCAGTGCATAATCATCACCTGGTAACGTTTGCTTTGCTGCAGCATCAATAACAACCACGCTGATATTGGCTTTTGCCAGCCCCAGAGCGAGAGTTAAGCCAACGCAGCCACCACCCACAACACATACTTGCGCCTGTTTCATAGTCGTTTACCTTGTTTAACTTGCCCCATTAATTGCTTGGCCAGTGGGGTTTTTAATGAAGAACATAAATCCATGGTGAATAAGCCGCAACTGCGGCCCAAAGCGAGTAATCGCGAGCTATTTGAAAACAATCGTACTAGGCCATCGGTCAAGGTCATCACAGTATTGATATCTTGGCTGCGTTGTTTAGCGTATTCACGGGTAAACGCATAACTACCAAGTGGCTGTTTGCTTTTAACAAGTTCACACAATACTTGTACATCACGCAGGCCTAGGTTAAATCCTTGCCCTGCAATGGGATGAATTGCATGCCCTGCATTACCAATCAGTACAGTACGATGCGCAGTTAACGACTCCGCGCGGCCATACACTAGCGGGTAACTTGCTCGCATACCGACTTTCGTGAATTGCCCAGCTCGATAACCAAATGCATTGTGTAGTGCTTTTAAAAACGCGTCGTCATTAAGTGCCATATGCTCGCCCATTTGCTCTGGTTCCATGCACCACACCAATGAATAACGGTTATTACTCATTGGTAAAAGTGCCATTGGCCCCCGCTCTGTAAAGCGTTCAAAGGCATGATTATGATGACCACCCGCCACTTCAATATTGGCAATAATTGCCCCTTGTGAATAAGGCTCAGTGGTAAAATTAAGATTAGCTAATTGCCGCGTGGATGATTGCGCACCATCAGCAATAACCACTAAGGCAGCTTGAATTTGCTGCCCTGAATTGAGCGTTATAGCGGCATAATCTTGCTGGTAACTTAAACTTGCCACACTATCGGGGCAAAAAAGCTCAACTTTTGAGTGCGTTAGCAGCTGATGTAAAGAGCGACCAAATGGATTAACCTCAACCACATAGCCTAGTGCCGGTTGGTTAAATTCGTGGCAATCAATATGGGTTTTACCAAAGTGGCCTCTATCTGAAACCGTCACTTTTTTTATCGCTGCAGAAAAACTCGCGGTAGGGTCAAATACATTAAGTTGCTGTAAAAATTGCACTGATTGCTGCGCAAGCGCAATGCTACGATCATCAAAGCTGGGGTGATGTTCACCACTTGGTTGATGTGCTTCAATAACCGCAATACTAAGTTCAGCTGCTGACTTTGCTAAACTCAAGGCACAGCTGGCGCCGGCTAGGCCGCCACCAATAATGACTACATCAAACTGCTTTGCCACGGTTGCTCCTAGCATTTGCCCATGTTTATAACGGCCTCTATTTCAGTAATACTTTTAGGCACGCTAACGGTTAAATTTTCATGGCCTTGCTCGGTCACTAACAGGTTATCTTCAATACGAATACCAATGCCTTTATATTGCTCAGGCACTTTGGCATCTAGGCTAATATAAAGTCCGGGCTCAATGGTAAGCACCATCCCCGCTGCAAATGGGCGCTCTTTTTCATCTTGCTTATAATCACCTACATCGTGCACATCTAAGCCAAGCCAATGACCAAGGCCATGCATATAAAATGCTTTACAGGCTTGATTATCAAGTAATTCTTGTAACTCACCTTGTAAAATTCCCAAATCCAGTAAGCCTTGGGTTAGTACTGTCATCGCTAATTGGTTGGCCTTAGATAAGCTGCCACCGGGTTTAACTTCTGTAAATGCCGCCTCTTGTGCTGCAAGTACAATATTATAAAGCTGCGCTTGAGGCTGACTAAATTGCCCATTAATAGGGAAAGTACGCGTAATATCAGCCGCATAACCTTGCAGCTCAGCGCCTGAATCAATCAATACTAAATCACCGTCAGTCAGCACATCACTGTTAGCCGTGTAATGCAATATATTGGCGTTATCGCCACTGCCAACTATGGTGCCATAGGCCGGATGACGAGCGCCATGCATCGCATAATGGTGATGCAGCTCAGCTTCTAGCTGATATTCGGTAGCGCCCGGCTTTGCAAACTGCATAGCACGAATATGCCCTTGCGCGCTGATCTCACACGCCCTGCGCATAATTGCCACCTCAGCAGGTGATTTAAACAAGCGCATTTCATGAATTAAACCACGAATATCTTTAATGGTATGCGGTGCTTTATAGCCTTTTTTAGGCGCACTGCGCAGCGTATTTAATAACCCCCACACTTTGTTATCAAACTGCGGATAGGTACCCTGTGCATAAAATAAAATCTGCTGGCCGTTCACCAAATTCAATAATTGCTCATCTAACTCACTCAGCGCATACGTTTGGTCGAATAAATACTCTGTTTTTGCTTGTTCAAAGCCAATACGACGGCCATGCCAAATTTCAGCGAGCTTATCTTTATTCAAGCAAAACAGCGTGCTGGGTGTTTCACTGCTTGGGCAAAGTACTAAAACGGCATCGGGTTCATTAAAACCAGTTAAGTAATAGAAATCGCTATCTTGGCGAAATGCATATTCGGTATCACGGCTACGAGTCACTTCATTCGCAGCTGGAATGATAGCCACGCTATTTGGCTCCATCATGGCTAATAAACGTTCGCGGCGTGCTTTAAATTCAGCTTTTTCAATACTAACTGTTGGCATTATAAACCCTGTTTATACTGTTAATTTTAACTTAGTGAAGTGTTTTTTTCGTGCTGGCTGGTGCTTGCTCTTGGCCAAGTTCAGCAAAACAAAGTAGCGCCGATACGCGTACATACTCAATGACTTCATGCAGAGCTTGGCTGTCTTCTTCGGTTTCATCAAACATAGTATCTAAACGCGTAATTTCACTAAAATCGCTGATCACTTCTTTGACATCAGCCGACAGGGTACCGTAATCTTTTTGTTTTAAACCAAAACCAAGCATAAATCCTGCAACCCACGATACTAAACCATTGGCTTGATCGACTAAGGTTTCATCATCGCTTGGTAAAAATAAATCAAATTGAAACTCTTCATCATTAAAGCTTGCCACTACTTGCTTATAAATAACGGCAAAAAATTCTTTTAAGTCATGACAAAATGACTGGCCATCGTTAAACACATCACTTAATAAGCCTAAGTATTCTTTGGCTTCAATGTTCAAACCACAGGCTAGTAAACCACTGATCACACCATGGGCTTCAGCTGGAGTGACAAAAATTTCGTTTTTCTCAAGTAATAATTGAGCTTGTTGGTAATCTGGTAATTCGTTCATGCTGACATCTTTCACTTGGCTAATTAAGTTAATGCTACCACTCGATAAATAGCAACTCCAATGAAAAGTATGATTGAGGTCAAAAAGCAATCCAAAAAGTAAACGGCCCGTTACCAGCGCCGAAAAACTACGCAAACAGTATAAGTTTTTTCAATTTGGGGTGTAAGGAATGGATTATGTCTTATATACTGAAGTTGTTCCCTAGGGTGTTGGAGCTTGGTTAAGTCCCTGAGCCGATAAATTTTATGTTAGGGTTTCTGTTCGTCTGCTATTGTGCAAGCTCGGCATGTACCGAGAAGCCTACGGCAAACCGCAGATCCCCGCCCTGAAACCTATGGTTTCAGGACTGACACCGAGTGCCGCATACTTGGGGAACACCTTCTTACCCTCTTTCAGATTATTCCTTTTTGTACTGTAACGCGTTTAAAATAATGCGGCGCAAATGTATTGAACAATGTCGCAAGCACTATCAAACCCGTACCAAATATTTGCATCAAGCTCATCGATGTGTCGAAAAATATTAACTGAAACAACATCGCAAAAATTAAATTGGTATAGATCAGCGGCGCAAGTTCTGAGTTTGAATCCACTAAACGATATGCTTTAGAACGAAAAAATTGTGTGGATGCCGTCGACAACCCCAAAAACACTAATAACAGCGGCATCCCGTGCTCAATATTAAGCATCAACTGCATGCTGTGTTGATACTCGTGCTGACTTGTAAACATCAACATAACAGGTAATACCAATAAACTAGCAATAGCAAAACACCAGCCATTGATCACAAGCACTGGTAAGTTAATTTTACTAGCTTGAAATAAAGCAACTTGCGAGCAGCCATTAAACACCCCTGCTGCTAAACCAATTAATAACTCCCAGCGCCAGATGGTCCCTTGCGCAGTTAAATTTTGCATCGCGACGCCAATAATCATCAACATTAAAGTCGGTATCACCAACCAACTGATTTTAGTTTTATAGAAAAACAACTCCAACAGCGGAATAAATAGCGGCCCAGTACTAAATAACACCACCGCCTCAATTAAGCTTAAGTGGCTTAACGCCAGCATAAAACAGCTTTGACAACTGGCAATAAAAATAGCCCGTAGGGTAAATGCTCGCCAAGCAGCTTGATTAGGCATAACCCAATGACTGCACACTGCCAACAACAACATCACCAAGGCAGGAATTAGCAAGCGTAGCATGACTAAAATAGCGTCACTAAAATGCACCGTTAAAAACTTTGATAACAAGCCATTCAACGCTAAAGTAAATGTGGACAACAGCATAAACATACTGGGCCGAAACATAGTCGCCATAACAACCCCTTTTCCCAATAACTAAATACGTTTTATATTGAAAATAATAAGCTTAAGATAAGTTTGGCTGCTAAAGTAGCGTGAAAGCATAGAATTAAAAAGCGAGTAATAGTGTATAAACCTGTAAGTAAAACTTAATAAAGAGACGATATGGCTCATTCGATCCCGTTAAAATCACTGCATAGTTTTGTGGCGGTAGCGCAAACTGGCAGCATGGTACTTGCCGCAGAGCAGCTACATATTAGCCACTCAGCGGTAAGCCAAGCAATTAAGTCCCTCGAGTCACAACTCAATGCACCACTATTTAACCGAGTGGGTCGCCGTGTTGAGTTAAACAACACAGGTAAACGCTATTATCAACGAGTGCATCCGGCTCTTAATGAGATTATCGCCGCCAGTGATGAAGCATCCCAAGCTCAAGCGGATAGCTACCTAACATTAAACATGGTTAATTCAATGGCGCTGCATTGGTGGATCCCGCGCGTAGCAAAGCTGCAAGCTGACGCGCCTGAGCTCGATGTACGTTTATCAAATTTGGTTGGTGAGTTTAATTTAGCGCAACAAGGGGTCGATGTTGCTTTAATTCACGGCAATGCCAAGGATTGGACTAACTACGCGTGTGAAAAGCTCGGTGATGATGAACTAATTTTAGTGTGCAGCCCACAACTGCTCGATACAACCCAAAGTCTGCAAACAATACTGAGTAAATACCCTGCGATTTTTGTCGAGAACCCGCGCCGCCATACCGATTGGCAAGTCTGGTGCAACGCCCAAAAGTTAGCCCTGCCACAGCAACATAAAAACTTAACCTTTAATATATCGGTGCAAGCAACACAAGCGGCTATGCGCCAATTAGGCATACTGGTAACTCATAAGCAATTTGTAAAGGATGATATTAAACATGGCATGCTAGTGCAAATAGGTGAGGCTATTTTGAATCCATATCAACAGTTTCACTTCGTGAGTGCAAAAGAAAAAACTGAAAACGCGAATATACTGCAGCTCAAGCAATGGCTAAAACTGCAGTTTACTGATGAGTAACAGCGGGTAGCTCAATAAAGCAACGTTACCCTTTGACTTTGAATGCACCAAACACAATGCACACCGCCCCGCCAACCATGGCCGCCCACGCTTCAAGCGGAGTTTCGCCATTTAGCGTGCGAGTAATTTGCGAACTTGCTGAGTCATAGACGTCATAACCCCAAAAAGCTAATGCAACACCAATACAGATCAGCGCAATACCAATTATTTTATTCATTTTAATTCCTATTAAAGCTAACAGAGCTAATAACTAAAAATACGCTAAGGTATTGATTAAAGCAAATGGAGTCCAGAGGTTGCTATGCGTCAATTAGCAATAGTGGTTACCCAGATACAATTTATAATGATTTCAATGAGGTATGCTGGTTCAAACAGGTGAGTCGATATTCCGCAATTAAAAAATTGGCTGTAACAAGAATGTATGGAAGAACGATAAAAAGTGGATTCGGACTAGATTAATAATCACAGGTCTAGGCGTACCTAAACCTGTAAAACTATAAGCAGAGCAAACAATTTTTATAATTAATTTGCTGCATTCACTAATGCATCAAGCTCTGCAAGTGAAGCCGCTATTTTTACACCTGGAACATTAGTACCAATTGTTGCTTCATATGAACCTTCTACATCACCTCTGAATGAAGTGAATGTAATTCGATAAACACCACGAACCAATGCATCTTGTGGATTAGTTAAACTAGACGTTTTACGCAGTAATGAATTGTATGATGAACCACCTGGATTTTTTGGTAACTCAGCACTATCATCATTTTCGCCAAGCGTCTGAATCGGACGTCCACCTTGCGCTATTTTTGTATTATCAATGATATTCATACGCTCTAACACTATGTATGTATCAAAGAACTTATCGTCGATACCGTTTTTTTCAAAATTTTGATCTACAAAATCATCATCTGAAGGCGCACTAAAAGCAGGAGAAATCATTGAGATACCGATCTCATCAATTGCAGCTGGTACCCATGCATACAAGTAATATGCATCTTTATCTTTATATTTACCTTGCGATTTCATGTTGCTATCAACATAACCAAAGTAATTCACGTATTCAGCATAAGGTAAACGGGCTTCTAAACCGGCAACACCTTCTGAGATAGAACTTTTTAAGTGTGGACCTGTCGACATACAACCTGAAAGGCATGCAACAGCTATAAACGGTAGGATTTTTCCAGCAAACTTTAACTTCATCATTGACTCCATGTCACTATTTTAGATAAGAGCGCAGATTATAGGTAATTAAATAATTGTGTCAATAAAAGGTAATAAATAAAGTTACACTTTTTAATTATTTGCTAATTTTTAACTTTAGCCCCGTACGATTTTTAATGTATTGCGACATAGAAACAGCCGCGCTCATTTTATTGTCTTTATTGAATAAAGTAGCCAATCACCTGCCACTGCTCGGCTGATTTTTTTAGCGTCACCGTTTCAATAGCACGCGGTTTATTTGCAAAATCAGTTTGAAACTCTAAAATCACATACTCACCGTCAGGTAATTGCGGGATAGCGGCTAACACTTGACGACTCACACCTTCGCGAGATTGAACTGCACCAAGCGGTGTGCGAACTTGCTCTAGCTTAGATACCCAAAGCGCCTCTGGTACATTTTCTTGAAAAAGCGCACCGGCCTGTTGCCAGCTATCTGCGTATTTACCACTATCAACGCCTTCTAACCAGTGCGTGGCCGGAGCGATTTCTGTTGATACATCTACAACTTTTGGCGTCTGTGCCCAAGTGAGTGTGCTTATAAATAAACATAAAACAACTATTATATTTTTCATTTTCAACCCTGCTATTTTTGCCAACTATTACGCTATAACTTTGCCATAAACCAGCGCATTATAAAAATCCCCCTGTTTATAAATTGCTTTTTGCAAGCATCCTTCTTGGACAAAGCCAACCTTATCAAGCACTTTAGCTGAGCGTGCGTTACTCGCAAACACCACAGCATGTAGCCGAACAATAGGCATAGTTACAACAGATTTCGATTACAATAACTGGCCTGTTCAAAATCAGCCACGTTCATGGCAATATTGCTCACTGCGGGGAACATTTCGCTTAACTTTGTGACCATTGCCTTGGAAAGCGCCGCTTTTTGCTGTGTGCTCCTACCTTGCATAATATGAGCAAAAACGTGAATGAAGTCAGTTTGTTTATTACCCACTAAATAGGTTTTAAACGGATTTACTCTGACTTTAATTTCGTGTTCAGCAAACAGACCTGATGCGTTTGCGGTGTGATGAATTTGCTCATTAATAGTATCTTCATCATGATGAGTCAAGATGCTCTGCGAGCAATCAATAATAAAATGCGGCATTAAATAACTCCTTTTAATCAGTTGGATAGACGCGATGCGCTTGATATAGCCTGTGCATTTGCGTGTGAAAATGAGGTTGTTTTATAGCACAGTACCCTATTGATAAAAAGTCTATTGCTAGCTGGGTAGTCATAAAAGCCTTCTTTCACAAATAGAGGATGTGTTATAGCCTGAATTAACACAGCAGACTTCAGAAGGTATTATATTTAATGCAGCTGATAGCGTTTCATACTCTCCCTGCGCTCTACTTTTATAGAGTCCGATCAAAACGTTATACGATTAGATAACAACGAAACACTGCCTTTATAAAATAATTAAAAAGTAACAGAATCTGCTATTATGCAATTTCGATTCAGAGAAGGCTTTTATATAGTATGGTTACAATTAAACAAGTGGCTGCCCACGCAGGGGTCTCCTTTAAAACTGTTTCTCGGGTAGTAAATCATGATTCGACCGTTAAAGACATTAACCGTGAAAAAGTATTAACAGCCATAAAAGAACTAGGCTACCGCCCAAATCGAGCCGCGAGTTTAACTCGCAGAAAAAAATCGAATATTTATGCCATCATTGCCGATGAATTACTTAGTGTTCCTTACACATTTGATATTATTCGTGGCGCACAAGAGATTGCATGGCAAAAAAATAAAGAGTTACTTATACTCAATGTTAATGAAACTCAAATTAGCATAGATAGAGCAATACAGAGCCTTTTGGAATACCGAGTTGAAGGAGTTATATACTCTGCAATGTATCATCGCCAAGTGCAAGTTTCTGACGAGCTAAAAAAAATACCCACTATTTTAGCAAACTGCTTTCCCGCTCAAAATAACTTACCTTGTGTAGTACCTGATGAAGTTCAAGCGGGAGAAGAAATCACCACGGCGTTGATACGTAAGGGCTATCGCAAAATAGCTTTTTTAAACTTAAATGAAGATATAATCGCTGCTAAGGGCCGAAAACAAGGTGTTATAAATGCATTTAAACGCCAAGGCCTATCATTAGATGACTTATATATTGAATCGGTAATTATTAGTCAACCAGATGGTAGTGAACTATCCACTTCCAGAGCGTCCGCTGCAAGGATCATTGAGCAGTTCAAGCCCGATGCGATTATTTGTGGTCAAGATCCCATGGCGATGGAAATTTATTTTGTTGTCCATGATAAAGGAATGACGATTGGTAAAGATATTGGCATAGCTAGCTTTGATGATTGGGGCAGTATTCCTGAATTATTACAGCCAAATTTAACCACAATGGCACTTCCACATCATGAAATGGGCCGCTGGGCTATGGAATATTTAATAGAGCAGCGCACTGATATTGTGCATCATCACTTACCATTTAAGCTGATCCAACGCGATTCCTTTTAGCACTATCTGTTTTTAATACAAAAAATGATATCACTATAAAAACACAAACAATCAGCCCTAAATATTGATATACCAAAGCAAAGCCCAAATGGTCATAAACAATCCCTACAGCAACCCCAAAAATTGCTGCCATCGCTTGGACTGTAAATTGAAAACCAATGATATAAACCATTGCCGAGTACTTTGCTTCAAAGTGCATATTAATGTATTTAAATAATGCGATAAGCATTAATGGTAACTCTATGGCATGGAGCAATTTTAAAATGCTTATACTAAGTGAATCATCGACAATACCTGAGCAATAAATTCGCGTAGCCATTAATACCCCACTGACAAGCAGTGAGTTTTTCACCCCCAATTTATTGACCCACTTTACAGCCAAGTACATAGCAACGGCTTCAAAAATAACTTGTATAGACGTTAAATAACCAAAATACGCGCGCCCTTGTTCTGGTGTTGCAAAAAAAGTAGTGTAGTAAATTGCAAATTGCTGATCAAAAACCCCATAAATACAACTTACACCGACGACAAACACACTTAAACGCCACAGGCCTGTAATTTTAAAAAATTCCTGAAGTTGCCGTATTGGTGAAAATCGACGTACGGGTAACATTTCCCTATCAGTAATTGTCACTTTAACAAAAAGTAACAGCCCGATTAAACAAATTGCTGCAACACTGGAAAGCCAATAATTTAAACTCGGTGCCAAGTTAAACGATAAACCGGTAAAATAACTTGCCGTCGCCCAGCCAAGTGATCCCCACATTCTAGCCTTGCCAAATTCAAAATGAGTGGCTCGGCTTTGCTTATCAATATAACTTTCAAGTGCCCCCACCCCCGCTAAAAATGCACATGAAAAAACCACCCCACCTACTATTACGGCCAAATAAAAATTGCTGTGTAGCAATGGTTCATAAACATAGTTAACAAACGGTCCGATCATTAACATAAAAAATGCAATAAAATACAGGAGTGCTTTTTTTAAACCAAGTTTATCTTGAAAGATGCCATAGAAAGGCATGATGAATAAAGCCATGAGAGAGTTAGCGCTAAAAACAATGCCTACTTCTTCACCATTCAGACCAACCTTTTGGCTAAGCCAGACTGGAAACAATGAAAACGAAAAAGACCATGCCATAAAATAGACAAAGAAAATAGCGCTTAATAGCCGATAATTGCTACTCATATATCGCACAGCCTTAGACGGAAAAATAACGACTCTATCTGTCATAGAGCCGTTTTAAACGGTTATTTTTCTACAGCAATATTGTTTAACTGAACATCGCTAAGCGATAGCTGCTGCTCAGCACTTACCTTTATTTTATGGTAAGGGGAGGTTGGGAAAACAATCGATGTCATTGTGCTAACACCTTGATTAACAAAAACTTCAATTGATGCTTTATCAACCCATACTTCAACATCATACTGTTTGAGCTCTGTTTGTAATGGAGCTGTTTGAATGCCAGCAAAACCCGGTTCAAAATCACTCAACCCAGCTTGAGTTCGGTCAAGAGTTAATTGCCCTGCAATTGGATCTAGTGTTAACTTGGTCTGCTCACCTGAGTCGGCGCTAAGTAAGATGTCCACAGCTTGCTCGCCATGGGGAAAGCTAAAACTAAATTTAAATTGCCCAGCCGCGACATTAAAAAGCTCATCAAGTTGATAACTGCTTTTACCACTTAACTTTATCTTACTTTGCGACTCAGTCAATAATGTCTGCAGCTCTTTTACCGGTTCAGAAGCTAAACGGATCCCCGCAGCTGTTTTCACTAACTTTAGCTCTCTTGGGATTGTCATCGCGCTGCGCCAAGTCTCTGTAGGTACTACGTTAGCGTACTGCCAATTACTCATCCAGCCCATAAATAAATGACGCTCATCTTGCGTGTCTGAAAATGTCACACCAGCATAGTTATCTGTACCATAATCTAACCAGATTGATGATTCAACCTTTGCTTTTGCCGCTTCATCTGAGAACATAATATCCGCAACTTTAACGTGCCCCCAGTCGCCTTGCTCAGTATCAATAATTTTAATTTGCCCTTGCTGAGCTTTAAAATGGCTTACATCCCACGCTTTCTCAGTCATATTGCCTGAATTATTGCCCTTTGCAGTTTTGACCACCTCACCATTAATTAATAACTGCATCACGGTGCTGTTTTCATGTTTGCCACCCGCTATTTTGAAATTAATATAATCATGCTCAATAGAGAACGGCTGCGATAAAACAGATCCTGTCGCCTTATCTGACTGATTAAAAGAGCTTAATGTAACAACAGATTGTTGATCTTCTTCAACATGAAATGCGTTACCAGTCACCTGCCATTTACTTAAACCATTTTTAAAATCTAATAAGTTAACTCCCTTTGGAAATACAGCTGGAGTAGAGGCGAGTTGTTGCTGATATTCTTCATCAAGCACAAAGTGTTTTCCATCAAAGTCACCAATAAAATACTGGGTACCTGAGCCACCATTTGGCGCACCTGGGTTAATACTGACTAATAATACATACTTATATTGATCGGTGCCTTGCACGCGCACACGAATTAAATCAGGGCACTCCCATACACCAGCATGACTGCCCCACTCAACTCCAAAATTGCTTTCAAATTGCCATTCTTTTAGGTTTTTAGAGGTATAAAAGCCAATATGATCATCTTGAGCAAGTACCATAACCCACTGCTGGGTAGATTCATGCCAGTTCACTTTCGGATCACGAAAATCACGAATGCCAGGGTTTTTTAATACGGGATTATTTTCGTATTTCTTCCACGTTCTGCCTTTATCTGTACTGTATGCTACGCCTTGAGTTTGAAAGTCAATTGCCCCCTGTGCGGCCTTTTTATCATCGTGATAAGTATAAATAGCAACAAGTGGCGGATTTTCTTTACTGCCAAAGCCACTACTATTTTGCCAATCAACCACTGCACTGCCGGAGAATATCGTACCGTGCTCATCGGGGTAAAGTTTGATACCTTGATGCTCCCAATGAACCATGTCCTTACTAATTGCATGTCCCCAATGCATCGGGCCCCAAACCGAGGAGTCTGGGTTATGTTGATAGAAAAGATGGTACTCGCCTTGGTAATACACCATACCATTTGGATCATTCATCCAGTTTTCTGGTGGTGTAAAATGAAAAGTTGGACGAAACATTTCTTTACTTGATTGTTCCACTACCACTAGGGCGCTCGTTTCAGTTTGATTTGTCATGCCACACGCTGCCAAAAATGATGAAATTAAAATTAAGTTAACTGTTCGCATCTAATACTCCATGCTTCTTTTTTGTATTAAGAGAAATGTCTTCTAAAGAACGCCCTTTTGTTTCAGGCATAAACCAAGCTACAAAGGCTAATTGCCCTAACATCATTAAAGTGAAAAAACTGAATACTTCTGATGCGCTAAATCGCTCTAAGAAAAACGGCATTAATAAGGTAATCGCAGCGGCAAAGAACCAGTGCGTACCCGAACCCAGTGACTGACCTTTTGAGCGCACTTTGTTAGGAAATATCTCAGCGATGAATACCCAGATCACTGTTCCTTGACCAATTGCATGGGCGGCAATAAACACAAACACAAATGCCACAATAGTTAAACCACCTGAGCCGCTGCTAAACGCCCATGCGACGACCGCCAGCGAAATCACATAACCAATTGAGCCGATATACATCAACGAACGACGGCCAAATTTATCGATTAAAGATAAACCTAGCATGGTAAAGCATAAGTTAACCATGCCGATCCCAGCCCCTGATAATAAGGATTGGTTTACGTCTAAGCCGGCAAGTTCAAATACCCGCGGCGCATAATAAATAATAAAGTTAATACCTGATAATTGATTAAATGCTGCAAATAAAAATGCAAACCAAGCAGCCTTGCTATAGGCACCACCAAATAACCTTGATTCACTGTGCTGTTGTTTAGCAGTGATAATTTCAGTCAACACGTTATCCGGGTTAACTTCTCCTAACTCGACTAATATTGAGCGTGCTTTGCTTTGTTCATTTCTATTTTGCACCAACCAACGTGGGCTTTCTGGTGCTTTGATGATCATTAATAAATAAATTAAAGCCGGTATCGCTTCTACACCAAGCATTAAACGCCAATCAATTGCCGAAGTACCGGCGATTAAAAAGTTAGAAACAAACGCAACTAAAATGCCAAATACAATCTGAAACTGATAAAGCGCAACCAAACGGCCACGATATTTAGCGGGTGCTATTTCTGAAATATAAGCAGGTACTACAATTGATGAAATACCCACACCAACGCCGCCAATAAACCGCAGTAATGCAAACGTATATGGGTCGGGAGCAAGTGCAGAACCAAGTGCAGAAATAAAAAACAGTACACCAACTAAGATTAAGGTTGGCTTTCTCCCCCACTTATCACAAGGATAGTTACCAGCTAAAGCTCCAAATAATGTCCCCCACAGTGCCGACGACATAATAAATAAACCATGGAATAACGAGCTTGTATTCCAAAGTGCTTGAATTGGTTTGTCTGCGCCTGATATAACCGCAGTATCAAAGCCAAATAAAAAGCCTGCCACAGCCACTGTGATTGACCAATAAATAATTTTTTTCATAACAACTCTTTTGACTTAATGTCAGAAAAGGTGGGCACGGGCCCACCGCCCACTATTGATTAATACTTTGAGTTTTGCGTGTAGGATCCGCTACTCAAAATCATTTGTTGATTAGGTATTGGTAAATATTCATGCTTCCCTTTGGTAAAAATAGCATCAACTAAGTAAGGCTTGCGCACGGCTTCAATCGACAAGTAACTATCAATGGTCTCTTTTGCTATTCCCCAACGAACTAAGTCAAAAAAGCGATGTCCTTCAAGTCCTAATTCAAGACGACGCTCAAAACGCAGTGCTGCTCTGGCTTGCTGTTTAGTGTCAAAACTTGTGTATAAACCAATGTTATAAATACTGGCGTTCTGCAATTTAGCGGTACTTTGTTTAGCGCGCTCACGAATGCGGTTAATTATGACTAATGCTTCGTCATATCTATCTAGCTCAATTAAAGCCTCTGCTTTCCAAAGCAATACGTCGGAATAGCGGATCAACGGTGTATTTAATGAAAAGATAGGAAATGGCCCATTTTCACCGCGACAACTACAATCTGGATGCTCTAAATCTTTCATCGCTGTAAAGTTGCCATAAATGCCTGGCGCACGAGCCCAACTATCGCCACCGTGGATCAGCTTTTCGTCATATTTAAACGGTTTGCCTTCCATTGCGACGGTATGGTCCAAACGAGGGTCAACAGCATCGATGGTCATGTCGTAATTCAGATCATTAAAGGTGTCAAATTGCGGCAAGCCTTGTTGATCTGTTTTAAAAGCATTGACGAAGTTTTCAGTGGGTACATGAAAACCGCAGCAACCAAAGCCCCCCGCCATAGGCGCGTTTAGCGCACTTGGCCAGCTGCCACGACCATCTGGGGAACCATCATTCAATGAACGTTGAATAGCAAAAACAGATTCTTTCCCATTTTCACTCTCAAACAAAAAATTATCAGCATAGTCATCAAATAAACCATACACACCCGCTTGCTCAATCTCATCGACTAAAGTAACCACTCGCGTTAATTTATCTTTATTGATGTTGACTACCTGATGCTGTTCATCTTGTTCATACGCCTGATATAACAGCGTTTTAGCTAAATAAGCTTTTGCTGACAGCGCTGAAGCACGACCAACATCTGCTTGTCTATCGGGTAAGTTATTTGCTGCAAATTCAAAATCATCAGCAATTTTGTCCCAAAGTGCTTGATCTGTCAGATCACGGTTGGTTGTTGTTAAAATTTGCTCTTGGCTCATGGTTTCATCAATCCAGGGGATATACTTGTGATGAATTTTTAAGTCAAAGTAAAAAATACTGCGAATAAATCGCAACTCAGCTTGTTTAGCAGCACGGTCTTCAATCTCTGGCGAGGCATTTTCTATCACCGCTAAAGCTGCGTTAGCCCGCGAAATACCAGTATAATTTCGAGTCCATTTTTTGTTATTTAAGTCAATCAAATCAGGCGGGAAAGACTCCATATCGGGCACTAAAGGCTGATATAAAGACAAAGCATGATAAGCAAATATGTCACCGGGTCCATTGCCTCCTTTGTGGGCATCACCTGCGCGTAAGTTCCCTGTTGGCCAAAGAAAGTTAGGGGCAGTGTAATGGTCGTTTCCTAAATATGAGTAAGTTGCAATGATTAAAGCATCTACATTTTCACTGTTAGAGACTTGCTCTTGCGTTAATACACCTGAAGGTGCAACATCAAGATCAGAACCGCCGCACGATGCTAAAGATAGAGTGAGCGTTGTCACTGCAAATAGGGTTTTAATTTTATTCATAATTTGTGCTCGTATCGTTGTCATTTTAAATCAAAAAGAAAGGTTCACGCCTAACGTGATACGTCTTGGAATTGGGAAAGTGCCATCTGGTGTTTCTGGATCTTGGCTTAATGTTCCAGAAGGTGTAATGGTTAGTAAGTTACTGCCCTGCAAATAAATGCGCGCTGAGCTTATACCAAATTGACTCAACCATTGCTCATCAGGGCTATACCCGATAGATAAGTTACGCAACTTAAGGTAAGTGCCATCTTCCCAAAATAAGCTTGATTGACGACCTTCACCATTATTATCAATTGTTGTTAAGGCTGGTACATTCGTGTCAGTGTTATTGATTGACCACGCATCAAGAACCCGACCCCCATAGTTTGAACCTATATTGAGTGAGGTAAAATCAGTGAATCCACGCCAACCGTTGCGAATTTGACCGCCTTCGACACCTTGCCAGAACATGGTAAAATCCCAATTTTTATACTTGAAGTTCATGTTCAAACCATACATAAAGTCTGGATCGGTATCTGCGAAAAAGGTTTGATCATTTTCATCAATGACGCCATTGCCATCTAAATCTTGCCAACGAACTCGGCCTAAACCAGCTCCCGATTGAGCAGCATGAGCATCAATTTCACCTTGGTTTTGAAATAACCCATCAGCAACATAGCCATAAACTGAGTTGATTGAATGACCAACAATCGTTTTATCTGCTCCATTACCGCCAAACGAGTTCACAACATCTTCAGGAAGTGAAACAACCTTATTTTTAGCAGAAGAAACGTTAAAACTAATATCAACATCAATATCACCATCTAAGCTGTCAAACGAAAGGTAGTCAGCATAACCAATGATGAATTCAACCCCTGAATTTTCAATTGTGCCGCCATTTACCCACTGTTGTGCGCCCTCGCCTAAAGTAGCAATAGGGTTAGTAAGCGTTAAGATATCTTCTGTGGTTTTTTCAAACCAATCGATACTGCCGTAAATGGTGTCGTAACGCATCCCAAAATCAATACCGATATTTGTTTGCGTCGAAGTTTCCCATTTCAGGTTGTCATTACCGGTTTGAGCTTTCACAAAACCAGAAGGCAGCGTGCCGCCATTAGCACCACCGATGTCATACGCAGTGCCTTCATCTTGTGAATCAGTAAATAGTGATTGAGTCGCATAACGGCTCAAATAAGTTGTGTAGGTTGCATCAGTTGGAATTTCTTGATTACCCGTTTTACCCCAACTAGCACGTAATTTTAAGGTGGTTAAGAACTCGATATCATAAAATGACTCGTTACTGATCACCCAACCCGCTGATGCAGCAGGGAAGTTACCGTAACTGTTATTGCTACCAAAACGTGATGAACCGTCGCGGCGAATGGTAAACCCAGCTAAATAGCGGTCATCATAGTTATAGTCCATTCGAGCAAAGTAAGAATTAAGAGACCACTTATCGCCATCCCCTTCAACACGTACATCACCTGTCGCTTGCGATAAATGTGCATAATCGCGATCATCCGAGGCAAAGCCAGAACCAAAGCCAACCGAACCTTCATACTCGTAATCAATTTGCTCGGTGCCTGCTAAAAATGTAAAACGGTGATTATCACCTACATCTAAGTTATATTGCGCAGTGTTAGTCCAGCTAAAGCTGCTATTCCAGTTTTCAGTAACCGAGAGTTGATCACCATAATTTAGGGAGCCAGCCTGAAATGCCCGTGTGTAGTTTCTAAAGTAATACTGGCCATAATCAAGAGCAACGGTGCTTTTTAGAGTAAGGTCTTCAATTACTTCATATTCGACAAAAATATTACCCATCAGCTTATTAAAGCGACTGACATTATCGCGGTTCATTGCAATTATTCTGACTGGGTTATCACGGTCAGTTACACCCGGCACAGGGCCACCCCAACCGCCTTCATCATTATGTACAGGGACAATAGATTGTTGCTCTATTGCTAATCCCAAAATTTCTCCAGCTCTTGCATTAACTAAATTCGACTCTTGATTGGTAATAGTGAAGTTCTCACCAATTTTGAGCTTATCCGTTAATTGATAATCAGAATTAACCCTAAAACTAATCCGTTCAAAGGCTGAACCATCTACCACACCTTCAGAATCGTAATACCCCAAAGAGCTGTAAATAGATGCCCTATCCGAGCCACCTGATAGAGAAAAATTCAGATCAGTTACTTTAGCTGAGCGAGTTACTTCATCAAACCAATTAGTATCAGCAGGACGCTGTACTTGTTGGGGATCAGTATAAGTAGGTAAGATCACTGAGTTTAATTGAGGATTACTATAGTCACCATTCCAATCATAACTATATAGCGGGCTTGCTGCATTTGGATCAGAGCCATCATTAACCGCAGCTTGCCATACAACTTGTCCACGCTGTTTGGTATTTAATGGATTTAAATCATAGCTGTAGTCATCTTGAGATTGGTTTATAGAAAAATTAAAATCCAGCCCCTCATTGCCTTTTTTAGTTGTGATAACAATCACACCATTGCCTGAACGCGCACCAAAAATACTTGCCGCTGCGGCGTCTCGCAATACCTGAATATCTGCAATATCATGACTATTAAGTTCATGCATGCCTGATTTAGTCGGAATGCCATCAATCACATATAACGGATCATTATTACCTAAAGGTCCTAACCCTTGACCACGAATACGCACCGTTGCTGCAGAATCAGGTGAACCATTGGTTGTAATTTGTAAGCCAGGTACTCTTCCTTGTAGATTCTGCATTATATTGCCAGAAGGCATATCAACAACATCCTCTAACGCAACAGTGCTAATTGCACCTGTTAAGTCATCTTTTTTAACACTGCCGTAGCCATAAGAAACTTCGATGACCTCAATACCATCATCAGACGAGTTTTGTATTTGCTGTTGCTGAGCTGCTATAGCGCTATATGGCAAAAGCAAACCGACTAATACTGCACTTACACTTGCAGCTAGTGGGGTTTTGCGAAATCTTAGCATTGTGTGTGTCCTCATTTGGTTTAATTTATTAATGTTTATTGTTATTCTCCGCACATTAACAACGTTGTCTTTATGTTGGTAATGACTTGTTTTAACGCTGTTGAAACTGCGCTAGAACACAAATAGCCATTAACATAAAAATAAACAACGTTGTCTTTTTAACATTAAAAAAACATAACTTCAACATGAATAACAAACTTTATTCTATTAAGTGTACTTTTATTTTGATATTTGTTGATAACTTAGGGCGTGTTGACCTTTCATGATTAATTTTGCAGCAGCATGTTTGGTATTTAGACAAGGCAGAGCCTATGTAGTGTGGTTGTTCCCCATAAATAGGCGATAACGCAGTATAAATTCCAAACATGCGCTGCCCTTCGGGTTCTTCCTAGGGGCGATTAACTCTTTGTTGCTCGATTTTTACTTAGCCCACTAGGTTACAAACCTCGCGCCGCGATTAAATCGCCCCTAGATTGAACAAATTTCAATCCACAAAGGTCAACACGCCCTAGCATGGTTCTATAAACTCATTAATCTGCTGATCAGTTAAAGCTGGCGTTGCTCCCTGCCTTTGAGCAACCATAGCACCAACAGCACATGCAAAGTCTATAGCTTGCTGTGGCGAGTTATTAATACAAAGTTGATAAACAAGCGCCCCTAAAAATGAATCACCAGCCCCAACGGTATCAACTACCTCAATGAGATAACCTGAGTTATAGTAATTCTTACCCTTAATTGACAATAAAGCACCATGGCTGCCTTTCGTCACACATAAATAATCGGTGTTTGTTTGCTTAGCTATAAATGCTAGGTTTTGTTCTAAAGAGTGATATTTACTCCCCATTGACTTAGCTATTTCATAAAGCTCATCATCATTTAACTTGATAAAATCAGCTCTATTCATTAATTCAATTAAATGTTCAAGCTGGTAATGGGGGGCGCGTAAATTAACATCAAAAACCTTAAACTTTGCATGGTCCAACAGCTGCCTCAAGGTCATCAATGAAGCCGCTGTGCGCGCAATTAAACTGCCAAAAACAAAAACGTCAGTATCCTTAACTTTTTCAATAATCTCCGCTGTTAAGCTGATATTATCCCAGGCTGTATCGGTGACAATTTGATAATTAGCAGAGCCACTACTATCAAGTTTCACCTCCACAACACTTGTCGGTTTAGATTCATGAACGCAAATAAGCTCATTGCTCAGGCCTTTTTTGTTAATTTCATCTAGTAGTGCATCTCCTAACTCATCATTTCCTACAGCACTTATCATATGCGCTTGTAGACCGAGAGAATTAAAGCGAAAGCACATATTTAATGGTGCACCACCCAACCGTTTACCTGAATCAAAACAATCCCAAAGTACCTCACCAAAACACGTTAAATTGATCTCCTCAGCCTTTTTGCTGCTAATTACTATACTCATGGAATCGTTTCCTTATATTATTTGGAAAATTAAGTATTTCAACTTAAATCAGCAACACCATCTTCTCGTCTTAGCTTAGTTAAATGACTACGGATCGTAAAATACACCTAACGACATAACTGAAAATATTTATGTAAAATACATGTTGCAAAAAATAAAGGTAACACCTACCTCACAAAAAGACAACGTTGTTTATTTTTGATGACTATTGCTTTTTACACTAATTACCAAGCATTTTTATTTACCGACTTGGCTATTTTATGTAGCAAAAGTATTTAAATCACACACAAACGCAGCAATAAAATACTGGGAGGAACGAACATGACAACTAAGCAAGGCTTAGCATTTTGCTGGCAAAAAACGGCTAAACCTTAGTAGATCGCCACAGCGATAGGTTAGGTTTACACAAAAATTATTTGGTATACCCGAGTAACCGATATCTTTCAACCTTAAAAAGTTTTAGAAAGAAGTATTAACGAGAATAACTGCTATGCAGATACTCGCTTTTTATTCGCCAAGTTAACAACCTGCTATTACATCTTACTTTTCACTTTACTAGTAGCCACACTGGTTGCTGGGTTATCAGGCCAGAAGTGTTTTGGATAGCGACCTTTCATTTCTTTTTGTACATCACGATAGCTGGTTTGCCAAAAATGAGTGAGATCTTGCGTAAGCTGCAAAGGCCGCCTTGCCGGTGAAAGCAACTCCATTAATAAAGCAAGCTTGCCTTGTGCTAATAAGGGCGTGCTGGTCATGCCATACACTTCTTGCATACGCACACTGAGTTTTGCAGGGCCATCGAGCTGATACTCAATTTTAATATTTGAGCCGCTTGGCACCGTCAAACGCAGGGGCAGTAATTGGTTTAATGCGCTTTGTTGTTGCCAATTAAAACAGCTTTGCAAGGCAGTAAGATAGTTAAACCTTTTTAGTTGCTCTAGGGTTTTTAGGTCTGCGAGGTAAAGTGCTAACCATTGGTTATTGGCCACAAGGGCGGCTTCAGTTATTGCTGGAAACTGCTCCGGAAAAAGCTTACTAGCTATACACATTCTAATAAGTAACTGCTCACTTTCGGCTTGTTCATTAAATAACTTAAAAGCATGCTTTTTAAATAAACTTAACCATGCTTTAGCGCGCTCGCTTTTATCAAGGGGTTGTTTACTTGGTTGACTCGTTACCGTGATTGCACCCAGCTTAATTTCATCTTGATGGATAAAACGCCCTGCTTTTTCGTCAAATTCGCAGCGCGTTTGCTCAGTAAATAAATGGCTTAACTGCTCGGTAATATCGTTAGGGGTAAAAGCCACCGCCGCAAAAATGCGGCCACCTTTATGACCGCCCATGTTAGCAATCGCTAAATAGTCATCGTTATGCCAATACTCTTCGCTTAGCTCAGCACCTGCACCATTGGCAAGTAAGTAACCATTACCACGTTTTTTAGCCAGCCTGTCTGGATAAGCTAGCGCCACCAGCAAAGGTAAATAGCCCGTATTTAACTCGCTGACTTCGCTTAACTTTAAACGTGTTAACCAAAAGCGTAATTGCTGTTTAAACAGCGCATGGGGCTTTATGAGCTGACTATGTAACGCTAAATTAAGATCTACCGCATGTTTCACGCGACTTTCAAGTAATGCCACTAAATAGGCGCTCAGGATATAAATCCCCGGTAATGTGGCATCGAGCTGCTGTGCTTTTATAAGCATGTGCGCCAGCCGAATATCAGCGCCAAAGCTAAGCAGTTCAGTGCCTAGCTG
>NZ_DRGM01000045.1 GCF_011050055.1 Pseudoalteromonas prydzensis
CCAAAACTAGACAAATACGCAGCGCTCCCTACAATAGCGCCGATAAACAGATCTTAGATAAGGTAGTAGCGTTAATGGCAGTTATTAAAATAGATACCACACAGTACCAAGCGCAGTTAAGTGAAAAAGAGCAGCGTATTAGTGCACAGTTCCAACGTTTTGGTGTGGAGCAATTAGAAGTATTTAGCTCAGAGCCAACTAACTACCGCCAACGTGCTGAATTTAGAGTATGGCACGATGGTGACGATCTGTTTCACATTATGTTTGATCAACAAACAAAAGAAAAAATCCGTGTTGATACATTTGATCCCGCAGCGCCTCTAGTAGGTGAAATAATGCAGGTGATGATTGAGCATCTTAAGCCTTGTGAAATATTACGTCGTAAGTTATTTCAAATCGATTACCTATCAACGCTAAGCGGTGAAATTTTAGTAAGCTTGCTTTATCACAAACCACTTGATGATGAATGGTTAAGTGAAATTAAAGCGCTTAAAGAAAAACTAAGCAGTAAATACAAAATTGACTTTATAGGCCGCGCTCGCAAACAAAAAGAAGTGCTGGGTGATGACTTTGTAACTGAGCGTTTAACAGTTAATGGTCAAGAGCTTATTTATCAACAAGTAGAAAATAGCTTTACTCAGCCTAATGCAAAAGTAAATATTAATATGCTGGAGTGGGCACAAGATTTATGTAAGCCACTTAAAAATGATTTATTAGAACTTTATTGCGGTAACGGAAACTTTTCTATTGCGCTAGCAGGCTCTTTTAATAAAGTATTAGCGACGGAAATATCAAAATCATCTGTTCATTCTGCTCAATACAATATTGCTAAAAATAACGTAGAGAACTTAGATATTATTCGTATGTCTAGTGAAGAGTTTACTCAAGCAATGAATGGCGAACGTACTTTTTCTCGTTTAGACGGTATTGATCTTAAAAGCTATGACTGCCAAACCATATTAGTTGATCCACCGCGCGCAGGCATGGATAAATTAACGTGTGACTTAGTGGCTAACTACGAAAGCATAATTTATATATCGTGTAATCCAGAAACCCTTGAGCGTGACCTTGATCACTTAACACGTACGCACAACGTTAAGCGCTTTGCTATATTTGATCAGTTCCCTTATACGCATCACATTGAGTCGGGTGTTTTCTTACAGCGTAAATAAATACGCTCAGTAAACGTTGCCCATAAAAAAAAGCTCCCTGAGGAGCTTTTTAGTTTTAGCTAAATTTATTTGCTAGCTAAATAATTAATCAGTTTACCAATGTCTTCTGGCTCAGTAATACCCGACTCACGACCTAGGTTTAATTTATACTTACCATTTACAATAAATGTAGGTACGCCACGTAGTGCGCCTTTTTCTTTGAAGTAGTCCTGATCGCGTTTCATTTTAGAGCTCAGCGTACGTACCGAGAAGCTTTTGAAAAGTTTATCAAACTTATCGCCATCAACGCCCTGTGCTACAAATATATCTTTTACATCTGCAAGCTCATTAAATTTAGCGCGCTTGGTATGGATATGATTAAAGATTGCAGAGACAATTTTATCTTTTTGCGGAAGCACTTCTGCAGTAGCTAGTGCTTGGCTCATCATCTGTTGATTTTCAGGGTCACGTACACCTACAAAATCAACATGGCTCTTTTTAAATTTAACGTTTTTATCAAGCTTAGGCTTAAATTCACCAATTAATGCTTCCATGTTATTACATGCAGGGCAGTAAAATGAGAAAAACTCTTTAATTTCTGGCTTTTTAGTTGCTCGCTCAGAAACCACATCGTAATGCACGCCCTCTTCGTACGTTGCTGCAAAGCTTGTTGCCGCCATAGGAAGTAGTACTGCAAGTAAACCTGCTTTAACTAATTTAATCATTATTATGCTCCGAAATTTATAGTGCTAATAAAAACGCTACTAACTCATCAAGTTCTTTTTGGTTTTTGATGGTATTGAGGTTTATTTTATATTTATCGTTAACAATAAAAGTAGGTACACCTGTAAGTGCGCCTAATTTTGAATATTTATTTTGTTTGTTTTGCATTGCTTGCTCTGCCGAAATAACTGGCATGCTTGCAATTTCTTGATCAAACGTTGCGCTATCAATACCGTTTACTTCAAGTAATTTTTTAACGTCTTTCATTTCAGTTAACGGTGCGCGTTGCACATGAATACTTTTAAAAATTTGATCGCTAATACTCTGCGCCTGACCATGCTGCTTAGCAATTAAATAAGCAAAGCTTAAATTACTTTGTGCTTGTGGTGACACGCCACCTAAAAAGTTCACGTGGTTTTTAATAAACTCAGCACCTTCTGGTAGGCTTTGTTCAATTGCTTTTGCTACGGGTTCAAACTTAAAACAATGTGGACAGTAAAATGAGAAAAACTCGGTTACTTGTGGCGATGTACTTTTGTCTACATCAATAACAGTGTATTGATTATCAACTTCAAACTGTGCAGCAAATGCTGCAAATGGTAAACATAAAAGTAATAAACTCAGTTTTAATTTTTTAAGCATGTATATCTCGTGTACTTGTTTTAAATAAAAGATTACGGCAATAACTTTAACGGCGCTTCTTGCAATGCTGCAAGTTGCTCCTTCAATGCTAAAATTTGTTGCTCCCAGTATTTGTCATCAGCAAACCATGTAAAGTTCCGCACAAAGGCAGGATCGCTCCATCGTTTAGCTACCCATCCCATATAATGGATAATACGCATCGCTCGCAGCGGTTCAATTAATTTGAGTTGAGAGTGATCAAAATCACAAAACTCTTCATACGCATTCACAAGGGTATCTAACTGTAACAGTTGCGTCGCTCTATCGCCACTGAGCATCATCCATAGATCTTGGATTGCAGGACCTTGGCGACTATCATCTAAATCTACAAACATGAGCGCGTCGCCTGCCCACAAAATATTGCCAACGTGACAGTCACCATGTAAGCGAATACTTTGTACATCTTTATACTGTTTTTGCGCCTGCTCTATCACTAAATCTAAAATAGTGTAAAAGGCGGTATTTATTCCCATAGGCACTAAATTACTTTTTTGAAGATGAACTTTGGCTGTATGCAAATATTCATCACAGGTAACTGTTGGCCTGTAAGTAAAAGGTTTTGTTTTAGCCACTTGGTGCATACGGCCAATTAAACGCCCCATTACATCAAGCTGATCTAAGTTATCAACCTCAAATAAACGCCCACCTACACTTGGAAACAACACAAACAAATAACCTTCGTGTTCAAACAAGCTTTGCCCATTATATAAAATAGGGGCAACAACAGGTACTTCCGCTTCAGCCAGTTCAAATGCAAAGTCATGCTCTTCTTGAATTTGCTCTTTACTCCAGCGCTCTGGGCGATAAAACTTCACTACGTAACGCAGACCATCATCTGCTTTAAATTGGTACACTCTGTTTTCATAGCTATTGAGGGCCAACAAACCAGATTCGGCGTACACACCTACGCTTTCTATTGCATCGAGTATTAGGTCAGGTGTTAAGTCAATAAAACTAAATTTACTCATACTCTTCTTATATAAAATAAAAAGCGGGTTATATACCCGCTTTTGTTAATTGCTATATCAACTCACCTATTTAAGGTAGGTTGTGATTATCGCGCTTTAAAAAAGTTACTCGGCTGCGATATTGTCTCATCCGGCTCATCTACCGGTGAAAGCACAAAGTTAAACTCTGTCATCGGCGCATTCAAATCATAAGGGTCCATTACAAGTGACAATGGCACGTTATGAGATTCCCCTGCCTGCACAGTAAATGACTGCTTACCAATATACTTAAAGTTATCTAACCCTTGTACTTTAATATTAAAAGTTTGCTCGTACTGCGCCTTGTTAATTACCTTTAATGTGTAGGTGTTCTCTACTAAACCATCAAAATCGACACGATATAATTGGTTTCGATCACGAATGATATCAAAGTCCATTGTTTTACGCAGTGCTATATTAGCTACAAGTGCTCCCGTAAGCACAACAAGTATGACCGTGTAACCAATGATTTTAGCTCGTAGTGGATTCGTTTTATTTTCTGGCGTTTCGAGGTTTCGCTCTGTCGTATATGAAATAAGCCCACGCGGGTATTCCATTTTATCCATTACGCCATCACACGCATCAATACATGCACCACAATTAATACACTCAGCTTGTAACCCATTTCTAATATCAATACCTGTTGGGCACACTTGAACACACAAGTTACAGTCGATACAGTCGCCTAGCTCTAAATCTTCATGATCTACTTTACGTGAACGAGGACCACGGCTTTCACCACGGCTTTCGTCATACGTTACGGTGTATGTATCTTTATCAAACATAGCTGATTGAAAACGTGAGTAAGGGCAAATGTGTAAACACATAATTTCTCGCATCCAACCGGCATTACCATAGGTACACGCAGCAAAGAAAATAATACTGACTAGTGCATAACCACCCACGTTAAACGTTACAAAATCAGGAAGTAACTCCCTTATTGGCGTAAAGTAACCCACAAAAGAAATAGCGGTATATAACGAAAACAATACCCAACTAGTATGCTTTGCCGTTTTACGCCAAAACTTATCAAAGTCCATGGGTCGTTGATCGAGTTTTTTACGCTGATTGGCAGTGCCTTCAAGCTTTTCCTCGAACCAAATAAAAATAAAAGTCCAAACAGTTTGCGGGCAAGTGTAACCACACCACACCCGTCCATAGAAGGTCGTCACTAAAAACAGCGCAAATGCTGCCAGCATAAAAATAAACGCTAATATGGTAAAATCTTGAGGCCATAGCGTTAAACCAAAAATATTGTATTTTTGACCAATTAGATCAAACAGCACAGCTTGCTGGCCATTAAAATTAATCCAAGGAAGTAACATGAACGCAAGTAGGCCTAAAAAGCCAATGCGCTGCCTAAGTAATTGATGTAGGCCTTTTACGGCACGCACATAAATACGATTTCGGGGATTGAACCTATCATCTTGACGGCTTAAATCCGGTTTTTGGATTTTCACCTCTACAGGGATATTCTTTACTTTAATTTGCTTGTCCATCGAAGTTCCTCAACGCCGCTTGGAAA
This sequence comes from Pseudoalteromonas prydzensis, assembly GCF_011050055.1. Classification (GTDB taxonomy): domain Bacteria; phylum Pseudomonadota; class Gammaproteobacteria; order Enterobacterales; family Alteromonadaceae; genus Pseudoalteromonas; species Pseudoalteromonas prydzensis_A. The sequence continues at coordinate 5,067 of NZ_DRGM01000045.1, forward strand.
TAAAAA
>NZ_DRGM01000046.1 GCF_011050055.1 Pseudoalteromonas prydzensis
ATAGCCAAATTGGGAGGTTGGCACGATAGTAAACGAACAGGGCGTGTTGGCACAAAAGCCATGTGGGACGGCTGGGTGAAGTTGGTATTTTTAGTCGAGTCCTATGCTTTTATGAAGGAACTCGACTTGTGATCAAGAGACAGGCACCTAGCACCTAGCACCTAGCACCTAGCACCTAGCACCTAGCACCTAGCACCTAGCACCTAGTACCTAGCACCTAGCCTAGCACCTAGCATCTAATTCCCCCAAGGATTACTCGCACTAGAGCGTTGCTTACGCGTACGGGCGCGATCTTTGGCTTCTTTTTTCGCTTGAATGCGCTTTGCATCACTAAAGCTTAATTCACATGGTTCACCCGGTTTATGATCTTCAGGAATAACGCGGTCACGTGGGGGAAGCGCATACTGCACATCATCCGGTTTCGGCAGATTCTTTAACCGATAAAGGTAAAAGTTTTCAACTTTATCTTGTGCCCACTGGGTTTTACGCAAAAATTTAACCGCAGATTTAATATCAGGGTTATTTTTAAAACAATTTAGCAGTAGATAAGCATGTAAAAGCTCCCACCCATATTGATCAACTAACTCTGATACAACTTGCTCAAGTTTAACGCCTTGTAGCGGGTTATTGCCGAATAAATCTTCATTACTCATGTTTTACACTCTTTTTCTAAACTCTAATCTCAGAATTATAATTTTTATCACGGTAATTTGATACTACAATATTTTATTGTTGCAGATTCTTATAGTGATTATAAGCAACAAAAAAGCCAGACATTAGCCTGACTTTATGATAACTAGCTATGCTTGGCAATTTACCATGACACGACCGCGGATATTCCCGGTCATCAGCTCATCAGCCGCATTAATAACCTGCGCTAAATTAATTTCAGTCGATATTTTATCTAAGTAGCTTTGCTCTACAAGCTCACCTAAACGTTGCCATGCTTGGATACGGTCAATTTTCGGGCGCATGACACTGTCTATGCCGAGCAATGAAATACCACGTAGAATAAACGGCGCAACGGATGCCGGAAAATCCATGCCTTGTGCTAAACCGCAGGCAGTAACTACACCGCCATACTTTAAAGAGGCGCAAATATTAGCAAGAGTGTGACTACCAACCGAATCAATGGCTGCAGCAAAGCGTTCTTTGGCAAGTGGTTTAGCTGGATTTGATAGCTCATTTCGGTCGATCACTTCAGAGGCGCCAAGCTGTTTTAAATGATCTGTTTGATCTACGCGTCCTGTTGCTGCAACAACGGTATAACCTAATAAATTAAGTAAATATACCGAAAAGCTACCCACACCGCCGTTTGCGCCAGTTACCAAAATATCACCCGATGCGGGTGTGATCCCTTGCTTTTCAAGCGCAATAATACTGAGCATGGCAGTGTAGCCAGCAGTACCAATTTGCATTGCTTGTTTTGGCGTTAAGGTATCGGGTAGGGGGATCAGCCATTCATCTTTTAATGAGGCTTGCTGAGCAAGGCCACCCCAGTGTTTTTCACCTACCCCAAAGCCATTTAATAGCACCAATTGCTCAGTGTTGAACTCATTAGAATTGCTCGTTGTGACTTTACCGACTAAATCAATGCCCGGCACCATAGGGAACGAACGTACTACGGGGCCTTTACCGGTAATTGCTAAACCATCTTTATAATTCAAGCTGCTGTAGAGTACATCAAGCATGACATTATAATTGGGCAGCTCACTGTGCTGGAGCGTTTGTAATGACGCCGAATAAGTATCATCAATATTATTTATTACAATAGCTTTAAATTGCGTGTTCATGTTGACTCCATTTAGACCGATCGTCTTTTAATTGCTAAATAAAAACACATTACTTAATTATCTAAGTAATGCGCGTAAAAACATTTCAGTATATAAAATTAATGGTTGCGTATTCTTAGTCAGCTTAGCGCGCATTACTGCACCCTCCCAGCCAATCCAGAAAAACTCACTCATTTGCTGCGTATTCACGCTGGTGGCTATGACACCTTGTTGTTGAGCTTGCTCTAAGCAGGTTTGCACATGTTGTTGCCATAATTGATAACTGCTCAGCAGCTTACTTTTAAATTCATCGCTGAGGTGATTGAGCTCTTGGTTTAAATTACCAATTAAGCAGCCACGATTAAAATCATACTTCTGCATGCCGCGGGCTGCACTTTGCGTAAAATTAATAAGCCGCTCTAGGTGCTGTCTCTTGATCACATTTCTAGATCAAGAGACTTGGCTAGCTCATAACCTTCAAGGATGGTTTGCAGTTTAAACCATCCTTCCCACAATCTCTCCCAACCAACACGGCCATTACGTTTTGAATCATGCCAACCAGCTAATTTACCAAGGTTAATGTAAGCCCAGTAAAGGCTTGGTGCTGTTTTTGGTGGTTTTGACTTTTCTTGCTTTGTCCATAACAACTTCCACGCTAAAGGACTTAAAACCATTTCACAACTCTGTTTTTCCGCTTCCTTTTTGTTAAGACCAAGGTATCGAAGTTGATGTAGGCGAGCTGCAATGAAGGCTAATATAACAACCATCTTTTCTAGGTTGTCTTTACTTTGCATACGTAAATCTTCTACTTGCGTACCGCCACTTTTCCAAGCTTTATGAAACTCTTCAATTAGCCAACGTTTTTCATAGTAGGCTAGCACGCACTCTGCTTCTTCTTTACTTGTCACTGGTTCAGATGTTAAAAGGTGCCAACTTAACCCTTGGTCGCTGTTTTCTTCCTGACAGCCAACGTAGTACAGCGGCACAGCAGCGCCTTTTTTATTCGCTGGCATTTTGACGTCCACTTTGGCGTAACGTATCTGACAACATGCTTCTCTCGCTTTACGCCCACCTTTTTGCCTCACTAAAACCGTGCGTTGACCTGCCGATTTTAACGACTCGCTATATTGATAAAGCTTGTTTCCACTCTGCTCAATACAGCGACTTTGCATCGAACGCACGACAAAGCGTTGCTGCTGAGTTGTTTTGTAAGTTAGATACTCAATGATATCTGCTTCTCGGTCACACACTGAAATCACCTTGCTCATTTCTGAGCCAAGACGAGTCGACATCGCTTCTGACGCCTGCTCCCACTTGTAGCTTTCTTTGCTTTTATACGCTCGGCTTGCATGACGATTATTCTGACCATATAAAGTGATATCTCGTGTCCATCGTTTTTGCTCAATAAGACCAACGACATGCTGCTGCTCTGGTGCAAACAGCAATACTGAATGAGCGTGCATACCACGCGAATGCTTGTTTGAAGTCGTGTGTCCCATTTCGTCACGTACTGTTTGATGCCTGAATTCAAGCGAAGTGGTGTCCTCTAAAGCGAGAAGGCAATCGTATTGGTTAACACGCTTTGCTGTCGCTAGAAAGCCTGACTCGGCTATAGCTTGGGCATTGATTGCTTTGTTGCGAGTAAAACGGTAAGCCGCTTCAATATCAGCGAGAGAAGTAGATGATTGCACCAGAGATTGCCCTAACCTATTGGAAAGGTTAGAGGCTAACACAACCAGTCGCTTTGCTCTGCGAATATCACCTAACTTGGCTTGAGAAAATGTTTCTGATGCCCATTGTTCTGAACTTGTTGAAAACATCGTGACTGACCTTGTAGTTATATCAAAATAGATCAGATCGAGATTTATCAGTTAAGTTCAAAAAAATCCCCCGATTTTCATCGAGGGATTTGTGTATGAAAGACAGGCTCTAGGTGGGGGATATCGTCTTGCTCTAAATAACGACGTAACTTAGCAACAAAATAGTCGTTATAGGCATCAATCACCGCTAAACCATAGGCATCTTTATTAGTAAAGTAATGATAAAAAGAGCCCTTCGGGACGCCTATCTTTTTTAAGATAGTATCAAGTCCTGTGGCGCTAAAACCAAACTCAGTCAGTGTTGCGACCCCAGCCGATATAAGTAATGCCTTGGTGTCGGCATTACTGCGTGCAACTTTTGGTGGGCGACCACGCCGCGGTGGATTTTGATTATTTTTTAGCATAAACACATATTAGACCGATCGTATTTATAGTTGCAAGGATTAATTATTAAACAATATAAAAAGTGCATGTGAAATGTGGGTAAATTATCTGCGAGGCAGCCGCCGTAAAGCGGCTAATAATAAGCTCAAAAATTAAACTGCTTTACTATTAGTAAGTTGAAATAAATTTGTCATAATTACATTTTTTATAGGAACTTCACTCATAATCGGTAGTCACAATTAAGGAAGGAAACTGCGTGTTAATGATTAAATAGTGGTAATTTTTTGTACAGAAATAGGTCGCACAGCAGTTGGTACGACCACTTTACTTTTTTATATGTTAATTCATTTTTGCATCAGTAGCTTAGTTAAAGTCAATTTATTTAATTGCTTTTGTGATTTGAATTTAACAGTTTTATTAACTATTCATTAAATGTAGATGTCATGAACGCTACAAATTTATAAATATAAAAGGTGAGGATTTACCTATGAAGAGACAGAAAAGAGATCGGTTAGAAAGAGCTCATTCTCAAGGTTTTAAAGCAGGCTTAGCGGGTCGTTCAAAAGACCTTTGCCCTTATCAACAAGTGGACCCAAAATCAGAGTGGTTAGGTGGTTGGCGCGAAGCGATAGAAAATCGCAATATGTATAAAACCTAATTTTCATGTTTCGAATTTAAGCAAAAACGCCGCTGTATGAAGCGGCGTTTTTGTAGCAGTTTTAATTAAAACGCACTGGTATCTTGGAATAAACCAACTTTTAAATCTTTTGCTTCGTAGATCACGCGGCCATCTACTTCAACTGTACCATCAGCCATACCCATGAAAAGTTTACGTTTAATAACGCGCTTCATAGTTAAACGGTAGGTCACTTTTTTAGCTGTTGGCAGGATTTGGCCGGTAAATTTAACTTCCCCTACACCCAGTGCACGGCCAAGCCCAGGCCCGCCAGACCAACCAAGGAAAAAACCAACTAATTGCCACATTGCATCTAAACCAAGGCAACCAGGCATTACTGGGTCACCTTTAAAGTGACAGTCGAAAAACCATAGATCTGGATTAATATCTAACTCGGCAACGATTTCACCTTTACCATGCTCACCACCGTCATCGGTGATTGAGATGATACGATCCATCATTAACATGTTGTCACTTGGTAGACGACAATTGCCTTCACCAAACATTTCACCTTGACCACATAGGATCAAATCTTCTTTTGTATAGCTATTTTTAGGTTCCATAACACTTATCATCGCTTAGAAATTGCCACGTACTTTAGCGTACACTTGTACGCTAAACAACTCGGAGCAGTTAAAAAAATAATTTATTTGCATTAAATACCACCGCTTAGGTGAAGAACATGCTAATTCCACGATTTAATCGCGCAATTAGGAGCAAAAATCATTATAATTACTGTGATTTTTTAACCAGTATAAAGGAAGTTTATGATCCTTTTTGTTAACGCACTTACCGTAATTGATTTTTCTTATCTTTGTAACAAACGAGGCGCAGTAGGTGAAAGCTGGATTGTTGATTTAACCTTGCATGGCAAGTTAAATGAAGAGTCTATGGTGCTCGATTTTGGTTTAGTTAAAAAGCAAATTAAAGGCATTATTGACCAATGTATTGATCACAAGCTGGCTATTGGCAAGCAAATTAACGGCCACGTTGAAAACCATGGTGACTATACAACGCTTGATTGTACGTTTGGTGATGAGCACCACTTAGCTATGAGCGCGCCAAATCAAGCGTATTGCCTGATTGATGCTGACGTAGTTAATGAGCAATCGGTTATTGATTTTTTAATTGCGACTATTATGCCGCAGTTACCAAGCAATATAGATAAAATTGAAATTGAATTAAAGCCAGAGCATAGCAAGAGTTTTTATTATCACTATAGCCACGGTCTTAAAAAGCATGATGGTAATTGCCAGCGTATTATTCATGGTCATCGTTCGCAAATTGGTATTGCGCTTGATGGCATGGCGATGCCGCGATTACAAAAACAATGGGCTGATAAGTGGCAGGATATTTATTTAGCGACAGCTGAAGACCAAATTTCAGCTACGCAGTTACAACATATCAGCGCCAAAGAAAATGACCTTTGTTTCGCATATACTGCGGCGCAAGGCTATTTTGAGATGGCTATCAGTAAAGCCCGCTGTGATATTTTGCCAATTGATACTACGGTTGAATGTATTGCAGGTTATTTAGCTGAGCAAGTTAAAGCCCAGCACCCTGAAAATGATGTAAAAGTAACAGCGTATGAAGGGGTCGCAAAAGGATCGATTTGTTATGCGTAAATTATTTGCATTGTCGTTATTTGCCACTGTGAGCTTTTTTGCGGATGCCGTTGAGTTACAAGGTCACTTAACTCAAGGTGGCTTAGTGACTGGGAAAATTGAGGGTGTAAAGTCAGTTAGCTTTAATGGCCAAGCATTAAAAACCACTGAGCAAGGCGAATTTGTATTTGGTTTTGGTCGTGATGCTGAGTTAACACATCAATTAAGCTGGGTTGATGCTACAGGAGCAGCGCAGCAACAAGCAATTGTGATCACCAAACGTGATTACAAAATTGATAAAATAACCGGTGTCGCGAGTAAATATGTATCGCCACCAAAAGAAGTCAGCGAACGCATTAGTCGTGAAGCGGTTGCTGTTAAAAATGCCCGTAAAGTTGACTCTGAACTTAGGTATTTTTTAGATCCTGTATACAAACCTGCAGAAGGTCGTATATCCGGTGTATATGGTAGCCAACGCTATTTTAACGGTGAACCACGTCGCCCTCATTTCGGCTTAGATATTGCGAATAAAACCGGTAGCCCAGTGTATGCTCCCGTTAGTGGCACTGTGGTATTTGCCGATAACGATCTTTATTACTCAGGTGGCACATTAATTTTAGACCACGGTCATAGTGTTACTTCGACTTATATACATTTGAGTAAACTCGATGTGAAAGTAGGGGATACCATTAAACGTGGCGAGAAAATAGCGGAGATCGGTGCTACAGGTCGTGTAACTGGGCCACATTTAGATTGGCGTTTAAACTGGAAAGGCGAACGCCTTGACCCTGCACTTATGATGTTAGACACATTAGCGAACCAAAAGTAGAGAACATGACAACACAAGTAAACCATGAAGAAATAATTGCTCAACGCATTAAAGATTCAACCACATCAGTAACTAAAACCGTTTTTCCTGGGCGTACCAATCATCACAACACTTTATTTGGTGGTGATGCACTAGCATGGATGGACGAAGTTGCGTTTATTGCTGCTACTCGCTTTTGCCGTAAACCTTTGGTAACCATTTCATCAGACAGAGTTGATTTTAAAGAAGCGATCCCTGCTGGTACTTTTGCTGAATTGATTTCAAAAGTAGTGCACGTAGGTAATACAAGCTTAAGAGTTGATGTGGAAATCTTCTTAGAAACGATGCATAGAGACGATAAACACTCGGCTATTACAGGCAGTTTTACCTTCGTAGCGGTTGATGATAATCACAGACCAACGCCAGTAGTATGCGATAAAATGATTTATGGTTTTTAGCAGCACTTATTAAAAAAGGAAGCACAATTATGTGTTTTCTTTTTTAAAGAAAAAGAACACATCATACTATATCTGGTTATACATAACCCTTAACAACAGCGTATAAATTATAAAGAGATCACCAAGTAGAAGGGGGCTTCTACTTGGTTTTAACTGGTAGGGTTAAAGTACCATGGCTGCTATCCAGCCAAATATAAGTAGCGGAATATTAAAGTGAATAAAGGTTGGTACCACTGAATCCCAGATATGGTCATGTTGACCGTCTGCATTGAGTCCAGATGTTGGCCCAAGCGTTGAATCAGAGGCTGGTGAGCCAGCATCACCTAAAGCGCCAGCCGTACCAACTAATGCAGCAGTAGCCATCATTGAAAAGTTAAGCTCTAAACACAAAGGCACAAATAAGGTGGCAATAATTGGCACGGTAGAAAACGAACTACCAATGCCCATGGTGATCATTAATCCAACAAGTAGTATTAATGCTGCGGCCAAAGGTTTATTACCATCAATAACTAACGCTGCACTTTGTACTAAGCTGGTTACATCACCGGTGGCTTTCATAACGGAAGCAAAACCTTGGGCGGAAATCATAATAAAGCCAATCATCGCCATCATAGCCACGCCCTTACTAAACACGTCGCTATTTTGCTCCCACTTAACCACACCAAACAAACTAAAAATCATCACCCCAACTAAGCCGCCTAAAATCATAGAGCCACTGACATTTTGTGCAACTAAAGAGGCGAGTACTGCGGTAATCCCTACCAGTAATACTTTTTTAGGTTGTTCAATGGCAATGCTTGTCACGTGTTCTTCATTTTCGTCTTGTTGATAACTTCGACGTTTTCTGTAACTAATAAACACAGCAATAAGCAAACCGACTAACATACCACAAGCCGGTATGATCATTGCCAGTGGCACTTGGTTATTAATAATCTCTAAGCCATTATCAACCAGGTTTTTATGTAAAATTGAGTATAAATAAATGCCACCAAAGCCATAGGGCAAAACCATATACGATGTTGCTAAACCAAACGTTAAAATACATGCGATAGCGCGACGGTCTAATTTTAACTTATTAAATACTATTAGTAGTGGGGGAATTAAAATTGGTATAAAGGCGATGTGAACAGGCACAAGGTTTTGTGATGCAATTGCACAAGCCAAAATAATAAAGAGGATAAAATAACTAAGGCTGGTTTCACTATTACTGCTGTTGTTATTTACTGTTGCCAGTAATTTTGCCGCGAGTATACGGGTGAGTCCAGATTTTGATATTGCGACAGCAAAAGCGCCTAACATCGCATAGCTTAACGCAATTTCAGCGCCACCAGAAAGGCCTGCATTAAACGCATTAAGTGTATCAGTTAAACTTAAACCTGCGGTTAAACCAGCAACTAAAGCACTCAGTGTCATTGCGACTATTACATTAACCCGTGCTAAAGTTAGCCCCAGCATTAATAAAACACCGATCACAACTGCATTCATAACTTTCTCTTCATCTTTGTTTTAATTAATTTTATCAGATCTTTACTGTGTTTTTTACGATAACTACTAAATACTAACTGACGATAACGCACATCGGAGTATAACTGCGCAAATTGTTCGATATATATTCGTTTCTCTGGTTGTTGCTCGGCGGCATAGTCTAAAAACTGCAAAGGAGTTTGGTTTGGCCTAGCAACAATGCCTTGTTTATCGCACCAACTAACTATTTTAAGGTAATCTTTGGCCAAGGTATGTGTAGGCTCGGGGGATTTTTTCGGCCATGATAAGTACACAAAATAACAAATAAATGCCAAGCACACCGTCGCTATTACAATCAATGAAATCTGCCACAGTTGTTTGTTACCAAATAGCTTGTTTAACAGGGATGCCTGTTTTTGCTGATCGAACCCTAACACCCAGCTTGTCCATTGGTAATCAAGGTTTTCAAGTTTGAGTCGCAGCCAATTAAAACCGGCTATATTGCTTAACCGTAATAGGCCAAAACCTAAATTACTGGTAAATTCATTATTCAATTGCGCATGCTGTGATAGTGAACCATTTAATCTTTCAGGCGAAACCACAGCCGTTGCATCAAAAATTTGCCAGCCTTTGCTTTTTATATACACTTCAACCCAGGCATGCGCGTCATATTGATAAACACTGAGATAGCTATTTTGTTGGTTGTACTCACCACCTAAATAGCCAGAAACCACACGAGCAGGAATGCCAACACTCCTAAACATAAATGCCGCAGTACTGGCATAGTGACCACAAAAACCACGCTTATTATTAAATAAAAATTGATCTAAGGTATTGCTACCCGTAATTGGATCCGGTGTTAATGTATAACTAAAGCCATTATTGGCAAAGTAATCGTATAAGGCAGTATAAAAAGCGTCGTCATCATTATTGTGTTGCTCAAATAAACGTTTAGCAAAAGATTGCGACTGCATATTTGTGTCTTTCGCTAAATTTAGTTGTACGTTTTGATACTGCGCGGTGCGAGGCAGCTGTGTAACAGCCAACGGATAACTTTGTGCTGTATAACTCACACTATTAGCTAAAAAACGTTTGCGAACTAATAAGCCATCACTGGTTGTTTTTACGTCTTTATGGGTTGAACTAGCAAGCTGTAAACCATAAAGCCAAGGTTTTGCTGCGGGCTCGGCAAATATTTGGTAACTATATAAAGGGTCATCAGTAAAATTAGTACTGGTTTGCTCGATAGCTTGCTTTGTTTTTAAAATGTCCGATATCAACCAGGTTTTGCCATCAAATTCATCATGTATGATGGCACGCCAGTAATAGGGCCCTGTGGGCCTTTGCTCATTAAACTTTGCTCTAAATACCAATTCATCTGAATTGGACAATTTAGCAATATCAAATGGGTCGACACTTTCAGACAAACCGGTTTTTGCTAATTTTGGCCCAGGCAGTTGCCAAAATGCCGGAACTTTCGGTAACAAAAGTAATAAGAAAATAGAGATAGGCAGTGCCAGTAATAACAGTTTCAAACTGCCTTTCACTGCAATTTTTAAATTATGTGTGGACTCAATTAAAGCCAGTACGGCAAAGTTTAGAATATACAAGATGCTAATTATGAGTGTTGCGAACAGACTTTGAGAAAAAAGATACACCGTAGAAAGACTAAAAAAACTAAGTAACGTGATGGTTTGATAATGTTTTTTTGTAGTCGCTTGGAGTAATTTAAATAAACTAGACAAGATCAGCATCGCCACAAACAAAGTAACGGTATCACCAAAGCCAACATCGTAAAACAAAACCAGTAAACTAAACCCCGCTAATGTATTGGCTAATAGTGCATTGGGTTTATTGCAGTTTAATAAGGTAATGACAAGATTCCAAATACACAAACTCACTAACAGTGTATTAAAAACCAGCGGGAGTTCAGTAAAAATAAAACTTAGCACTAAAATATAAATAACTGATAACGATAGATTAATTGCGCTTAAATTATTAATGACTCTCATATTAACCCTTAGCCATTTTGGAAAAGCGACTGAGCGCTTCTAAGCAGTTTTTACAGTGTGCTTTTCCTTCGTTCACCTCAAAATAGCTGGCCTCTAATTGTAAACCGTAACGAGTGCCTTGCTGGTAGGCTTGGCTGATCAAATAGCTCAATTGCTGCAGGCGCGATTCTGTATTGCCTTGTAACTGATTAAAATCAAAAAATACACTTTGAGCTGAGTAATTAACAAATTCTTTAACCATCAGCTGCTGAGTTTTAGCGTAGTGCTTCCATGACACTCGTTTCATATTCATACCGAGCTGATGGGGGCTTAGGCCATCAAACTCATCGCTTCCGTGAGTGTTCTTTTGATCGCCAGCACCCATGCTGTGGTGGTTTTGCTGATCAGCTTGTTGTACAGGTTTACGCTGTTGCGGGTAAACAAAAATTGTATGTGCTAATTGCAAATAACTCCACACAGAGACCAACCCAAATGGATAGCGGCTAATAATTTTTAAACGCTTTAATGGATATTCACCCCGTTGTTTTAACGGTAACTCTAAACTAACTAATTGTGACGGTGCCGTTGTTTCAGCAATCGTTGTGAGAATTTTATTTTCGTAAATAAACTGTAGAGATTGGCATGTTTTATCGTGTGATAGCTGCAATTCTAGTTGTGCACAACTGGGAGCATAACTAGCAATATGCCTTTTGTAAGACACCGTTAAGCCTTTAACATTGTTATAGCCGATCAATAATGAAAAAATCATCACAACGAGCATCAAATAGGCCATCACTAAGATCAAATTATTTTGATAGTTCACAGCCAATATAAAATTCAGAGCGGTAACGAGTAAAAAACTGCTGCCAAGTTTGGAAGGTAAAATATAAATGCTGTTATGCGTTAATGTTAGCTGTTCGGTGTTGTGTTTATTTTTAAGTAATAAACTGAAAAGCTTAACCTTTAATTTAGAAAATAGAGCAGGGCGTGTTACTTTTTTATTCTCATGCATTATAAAGGTACATTAACGTCATTTAATAATTGGTTGAGCTGTTGTGCACTTACGTCATGATTTAAACCTAATCGGTGCTCTGTTACGCTTGCGAAGATGACTTGTACATCGTCAGGGGTGACAAAATCACGGCCATCAATAAACGCCCATGCTTGCGCAGCTTTTCCTAAAGCAATACTGGCTCGTGGAGAGAGCGCATTAGCAAATTGGCTATTATTACGTGTAGCCCAAACAAGCGCCAAAATATAATCAACAACCGGCGTACTTAAAGTAACAGTGCTAATTTTATTTTGTATTTCAATTAATTGAGCTGCGTTAATACGCACTGGCAAACGGTCATAATCTCGATTGTTTTGGCCTAAAATCAATTTCCGTTCTGCATCTTTTGGTGGAAAACCCAAGCTAATACGCATAAAAAAACGGTCTAATTGAGATTCAGGTAAAGGGTAAGTTCCTGATTGATATAGAGGGTTTTGAGTAGCTATAACAAAGAACGGACTAGGTAGGGCGTGTTTATCGCCATCCATGGTTACTTGGTTTTCTTCCATAGCTTCTAATAAAGCACTTTGTGTTTTTGGACCGGCCCGATTTATTTCATCCGCTAATACGACTTGGCTGAAAATAGGCCCTTTATGAAAAGTAAATTCATGTTTATTAGCATTAAAAATACTTGAACCAAGTATATCCGAGGGTAATAAATCACTGGTAAATTGCACTCGCTGATACGTTAAGCCTAACACAGCAGCAAGCGCATGGGATAAAGTGGTTTTCCCCATACCAGGCAAATCTTCAATTAATAAATGCCCTTGGCTGAACAAGCAAGTTAATGCGAGTTTGATTTGCTGCTGTTTGCCATAAATAACCCCAGATAAATCATCAATGATCGCTTGTACAGTTTGTTGCATAGTAACCTTATGGTTTTAAATTAGTTCTAGGCGCTTCATTACCGTATCAACTTTTTTTGCATTAAATGGTTTTGCAATAAAACCTTTAGCGCCAAGTTCCCAGGTATTTTGCACATTCTCAAGGCTGTTGTGGCCTGAGCACATTACAACATAGGTGTGTGGATAATTGTCATTTAGGTACTCAAGAATTTCAGTACCGTCGGTGTCGGGTAATTCAATATCAAGAAAAATAACATTAGGGGATTTTTCATCAATCAAGGTTTTCGCTGATTCAAAATCGTTGCTTTCAAGAATATCTTCAAAACCTAACTCAGTTAAGATTTGATTTAAGTAGTCACGTATATCTTGAACATCATCAATTATTAGGATTGGTTCTAACGGGCGCACAAATTCCATATTGTTTACTTCTTGTGATACAGCTTAAATTGTATTTTTAATACTATGCTAAGCGATAATGAAGCTCAAGAAAGATACCCGAATTAAATAGTATTATTCAAATAAACCCTCACTAAGTCCGATACCGTCTAGTATTGGACATTGTGACAAAGTCAGTTCATAAACTAGTGAACTTTTACGGGAGATTAGTTCATACTATCGTGAACTGTCAAGTTATTAATTCACAATAAAGTGGACTAGAATAGATAGGAGCTTAGGAGGCACTATGAATTACAGCTATGAACTTATAGAAAAATATAAAGTTTTTAAGGGCTACACCCAAGATAAACAAGTTGTTTCAGATGTTGAATCTGTTACAAAAGGTAGTTTGAGCGATATTAAAAAAGGCAAAAGACACCTGACAGCAAACCAGTGCATTTTCATTTGCAAAGAAATGGATATTGATTTTAAACCTGAATTAATTCAGTTAGCTATTGAAAGGTCAAAAACAAAAGAAGAATCAAGCGCATGGGAAGAAGTAGCAAAAAAGATTAGCGCTGCATGTGTAGCGGGATTACTGCTTTTAACGGCATCATTCACCCAAGTTCAAGGGGCGCATAAGCGCATACGTCATATCCTATAATTTATATTATGTTAAATGGAATAAATTTGATAAATAACAAGCTAATTACCGTGATTAATAAACGCTATTTTCCCTACTAGTATGCAATTTAGATTAAATCAGTTACACCAGTTTCAAACACCTCATTCACATAACTAACTGTTAATGGCTGGTCGTTTCGCTTGGATTTTAACTTTATAAGCTGACTATGTATGTGCTCTACTGGTTTACATCACTACATAGCGTTGCCGGTGTTTAAACTTTTCGGCAGCTATGATTGTATTAAACGTTGGTTACTCTGTTGTGATCATCAAACCTTGTTCGATATTTTCCTACATAAGCAAACCTATTTGGTTTTTGAGCTGCGTTCAATATTGCAGTTGGCTAGTTGAGAGCTGCTAACTGTTTACGTGACATTTCATTTAGTAAATTTACAGGCAAATACCCTAACGTAAATTGTCGGTTGCTAAAGTCATTACAGATTTACCCGCTCTAAAGTCATTACAGATTTACCCGCTGCAATGTCTGCACTTAACCATGCTTTGCCCTGATTATATCCGAACCTAGCTCTAGCTCTTTGTATCTTACTCAGTTCTTCGCCTGTTGGTTTGCTAGCAATTGAAACTCTTCACGATTTTCTAAATACTTTTTAAACGTAATGCGTGCGTGCCAAAGTTGCTCTTCAGATTGCATTTGATAAATAACAGGCCCTGAGGTTTCTTTGGCTAAGTGCAGTAACTTACTGTATTCCCGCGCATCTATTTTACCATCGTCAAAATAAGACTCAGCAACGCTGATAAATTCACGGTCGTTATATACATCCATGTGCCAAATAAGCGATCGATACATATTTGCTGTTACCTCAACCGAGGCTGTTGTTTTATTGAACAGCAGAACTTCACTGTAAATTGAATTTCCAGTAAGACCTATGCCCACTAAAGATAAAGTTGTGAGTGTCATCATCCATTTCATGCTCAACGCCTCATCATTACTTATGCATATAAGTATAGAAGATGAACATTTAATATGATGTTTATTTAAACAATCCCATCTTTAACTATTATTTTTATCATTAATGATTGTTGTTTTAACGGTGTTTTTTTACTGTCATAAACTGTGAGTTATTAGCAATTAGGTGGCATATATTGGCTATAACTCACGGCTTAACAAATTGATATGCTTAGTGAAGTGCTGAGGTAAATGGGATGCTTTGACAAATTTTTGCTTCCGCAATGAGTATTTCTTCTAAACGAGTATCAACTTCATTTTTATCAAAATATTCATAAGCTAATTCTACAAAGAGGTTTTTATGTTTTTCTTCTGATTTGGCTATAGCGACATAAAAGTCTTTTTCTTTACCTACTGGCAGCGCTTGAGCAACCAGTGAGAAACGTTCATGTCCCCTCGCCTCTATAACAGCGCCGACTAACAGCCTATCCATTAAAAACTCGTCACGACCATTTCTAAATACAGCACGAATTTGTTTCACGTAGGGATCTTTTTGGTCGTTGCCTAAGTTAACATCGCGGTCAAGAAGCAGTTTGAGTACTTGCTTGAAATGGATCATTTCTTCCAGTGCTAAATCGGTCATCGCTTTCACAAGCTTGCGGCGATCAGGGTAATGCGACAACATCGACATCGCCATGCCCGATGCTTTTTTCTCTGCAGCAGCATGATCTTGTAAAAAGGTATCAAAGTCAGCGAGCACAGCTTCGGTCCATGAAAATGGTGTATGGTATTTTAATTCAAACATAAATATTTTACCTAAAAACTAATGGCGCGATTTTAACGTAATTGAACAGCAAAATCTTGTTCCTGAGACAACTTTAAAACCAATTATATGTATAAGCTGTCACCGTAATTTAAAGTACTGGGTATAATTGCTTATCAATTTTACCGTTTGCGGTTGATGCTATTTTAAGTGGATGTTTGATGGCATTCCACGCTGTGACCTTGCCGCCGATATTCATTTTTTCAAACTGAGTGAGCGCTGTTTGTATCTGTAAGAATGCACACAGTGACGCAAAGCTGGTTGGATTGGCGATATCAATACAGAGAAAATCTGTGGGGCGATTTAAAAAATAATGCTGGGCGGTCTTTTTATGCTCTGCATAGCAGCGCAATAAGTAAGCGTCATTTTCAAGATCATTACTCGAAAAATCGCCAAACGTATTGAAATAACAGCGCTTAATATGAGGGTTAAATCCCCCATCCGCTCTTGTTAGGTTTACCTGCATTCGTTGTAATAGCTGGCGAATTGACGGCAGCCATTTTTCAGATCCACGCTCTAAATAAATAAACTTAGCGTTTGGATATCGCTTATCAAGCAGCTGGTAATCATTAAAAATTGGCGTATCAGCTAGAACCTGAGCATTTACAAAGGTTTTTTGAATGTACGCCGTATGCGCGCAGCTAAAGCCTAACTGTAAAAATGCATGGCATACACTGGTCGTGCCCGTACGAGGTAAGCCAATAATAAAAATTTTAGTGTTTGGATCCATAACGACTTATTTATTGAGTTGATTGTTTTCTGGTGTGAACCATAATGCACTGTTATTCACGGGGGTTAAGCGAGGAAGATGTTTGTTTTCTAATTTTATAATTTCTTTATCTGCCAGTTTTGCGTTAGCGATGCTTTGTGCAAAATAACGGCTAAATAAGTTATTAAACTCACCATTTTGATATGCTTTTTCTAGTCCTGTTTGAATCGCGTTATGCAAATCATCACGCTGTGAATTAACAAAAAAGTAGATCGCTGCCGGATAATTAAGCACAACATTTGGCACTGTAGTAATAGAGTGTGTTTCAGCTAACAGCGCTAATTCCCAATCGATTTCTAAAATCGAACGAGGAAACGCATCGCCACGTCCTTTAATAAGCATATTGTACAAGGACTCATAACTTGTTGATGTAGATACTTGAAAGCCATTATCCTTTAAAATTTCTGTATCAGGCCAATCATGACCTTGCACAAAGTATAGTTTTTTAAGCTGAGCAGCTGTTTTAAGTGGTTCAAATAAGTGCAGTTTGTCTTTTGTAGTGAGTAATAAACGCCAGCCATACAAGCCTTTATAAATTGGAATTCGAATCGGTTTAAAAACCTCTTCTCTTTCTATACTTGTCATAGACCATACAACATTGACCAACTCACCTTGCTCTAACTCTTTTAAAGCGCGACTTTGCACCATTTTTATTGATGATTGTAATGTGTAAGCTTGGCCGCTATGTTCTAATGCCAGTTTAAGTAACGCCAACGGATACCAATTATCGAGTTCGTGCTCTCGTTCTGGCTTAGGGTAAATAATATTGAGTGTGGGATCCGGCTCATTATTGCTAGCAAGCGAAGTTACTGGGTATACCAGTAAAGATGCTGTAAGCACTAACCAGCCAGCCATCATCTTAGAAAAAACGACCGAGTAACAAAGCAAGTGCACTTAAGGCTAATGTTGCGAAAGTAGCTAGCATACCAATTACTCTAAGCTTTAGCGTGTTGTCATTAATAGCAATACTATGACAAACGCGACCAAATACCAGTAATGTACCTAAGATATGGCAGTAATGGCTGCTTAACCCTTGGTATTCTGCTAAAAAGATTAGAATAAGCGCAAAAGGTACGTATTCAATAAAATTACCATGAGCGCGTGTTGCCCTTAGTAATTGCGGATTGTCATTAGTACCTAATGATATTTGATTTGATTTTCGCACTTTCACTACATTTATACTTAAATAAATGTACATGAAAGCTAATATAGCTGCGTAAAAAGATATGATCATAATAATTTTCCTATTATTTTTTGCCATAATAACACAAGATTTATCAACGAATAGCCAGCAGTTGTGCTGATTTCTATGATAACGTATTAAATCAACATACAGATAAGGGTGGCCATGTTTACACCTCGTAAGATAGCGGACAACTACAGAGAAATAATCAGCAGTATTGGGTTTTATCCTTCGATGATGTCGATAGGCTTCCTTTTGTTTGCCGTGCTAAGTATGTCAATTGAATATACCGATATAGTGCAAGAGATAAAAAAGTTTTTAGCCGTTGTGTTAGTTGATAGCGAAGAAAACGCGCGAACCATTTTAAGTACCTTGGCAGGCAGCATTATATCGCTGACGGTGTTTAGTTTTTCCATGGTCATGATTGTGTTAAATAGCGCCAGTGCAAGCTTATCTCCGCGGGTGGTACCAGGCCTAATTACCCGAAAGTCACATCAAATGGTGCTCGGGTTTTATTTAGGCAGTATTATTTATTCAATTATTATGTTGATCAACATTAAACAGCTTGACGATAACACGGTGGCGATCCCTGCCCTTGGGGTTTTATTTGCGTTGATTTTTGGACTGATCTCGCTGGCATTATTTGTCTATTTTATTCACTCAATTTCTAAAGCCATTCAAGTTGATAATGTATTAAATGACTTATTTAAACACACCAAGAATGTAATTGAACAAATCATTACACGTCAGCAACAGCATAAAATTGATAGTTTCCCTGATTTTGAGCAGTGGTATTCTATTGGTAGTTGTACCGAAGGCTATTTTAAAGGCGCACACAGCGATAAATTATGTGCCATTTTGGCTGAGCAAAACATAGAGTTGTATATAGTAGTTAACCAAGGCTATTTTACCGTTAAAGACTACCCATTTTTAAAATGTAATCGTGATTTAAGCCAAGATCCAGAGCTGCTCGAAAAGCTACTTAATTGTTTTATCTTTTATATTGAAGAATACATTAGCGACCATTATCGCTACGGTTTAACGCAAATATCTGAAATTGCTGTCAAGGCGATGAGCCCTGGCATAAACGATCCCGGCACTGCCGTTAAAGCGATTGATATGCTGAGTATTTTATTGATTGAGCGATTAAAAATAAATGATATTAATTACTCATTTAAACACAGTGATGGTTCACCGCTATTGTATTTACACGAAATCTCGTTTGACGAACTGCTGCACGATAATTTTACCCCTATTCGTAATTACGCAAAAACTGATGGCTATGTAATGACCAATGTCTTAGAGGCGTTTAAAAATATACTGTTTGTTGCCCATACAAATGACACCGCTACGCAGAGTCTATTTAATTACTTAACGGCAATTGTCGATGATATTAACGAACATATTAGTAATCAATATGACCGTAAAGAAGTGAGTAATATGCTTACCGCAATCGCAAGAATTAGTCCTGAGCAAGGGGATAAATTGCTGGTGCGCTTTGAGCACCAGCAAATTAGTTAACCTTAATTCTGGTTAGTTATTATTTAATTAAGTAAATAGCATAGCTTGATGCTGTGATCACTAATTCACCGGCATGGTAGGCATCTGGCACAAAGCTGCCCGATTCAGTGTCTGCCATGCTGGCCATTTTTACGCGCATATAAGGCTGTGCATTGGTATCCATTGGACTCATTGACGCACTGTATAGGCCTTTAATTTTTACATCGTAATCAGTAGCAAACTCTTCGGCTGCACTTTTGGCGTCTTTAATCGCCATTTTTTGCGCTTGTTGCTGTAACTCTTGGTATCGGCTAGATACAAATTCTGTCTGATTAATTTCGTTAATACCGCCGCTTACGAGGTTTTGTAATAGCTGTGGGTATTTGTCAATTTGTTTTAAAGTCAAAGATAAACTGCGTGATACTCTAAAACCGACAAATTCTTGTTTATTGGTTTCACGGTTGTATTGGTTTTCTCGGTGAATACTGATCTGTCCCGCGTTAATGTCCTTGTCTAATACACCAGCTTGTTTTGCAAGTTTAATTGCTTTTGCCATGGTGGTATCAGCTTTTTGCTTCGCTGCCATGAGATCTTTATCAACCTCAACAATACCAACACTAAGCTTAACATTATCAGCAACTGTGGTAATTTGTGCTTGGCCTTGAATATAGATGTGCGGCGCATCGGGTGTACTGGCTGCAAAAACGTTGAAACTAAGTGCCGCGGCTAACAATGGTAAATAACGCATAAATATCCTTAATAGTTTTAGTATCACTATTAGATACCGTACGCGGTTAATTTAAAATGAACAAGCAAAAAAAACAGGCCGAAGCCTGTATTGTTAGATGAGCGATTGATTAGATGCTACAACGCTTGTAATTACGGTATTTTGGTAACCAGTAATTTTTATCGATAGCAGCCCAGAGCATATCATCACTGATCTCAAGTGCTACGCCCTCTTCGATGGCTTTTTTAGCAACACCAAAAGCAATGCGCTTACTCAATGTTTCAATTTCAGTCAGTGCGGGTAATAAGCTGCCTTTACCTGTGTTAGCACGCGGCGATGACTCGGCTAAAATTTCGCTAGACACCATCAACATCGCATCGGTAATACGCGTTGCTTTAGCGGCAATCACACCTAAACCAATACCCGGGAAAATATAGCTATTATTACACTGCGGAATAACAAACGTTTCGCCGCTGTATATAACCGGTGCAAATGGGCTACCGGTTGCAACAATCGCGTTACCCTCAGTCCAGTTGATCACATCTTCTGGCAATGCTTCTACTTGCTTAGATGGATTACTTAACGGGAAAATTACCGGTTGCGCACAACCTGCGTGCATGGCACGAATAACTTGCTCAGTGAATAACCCTGGTTGCCCAGAGACACCAATTAAAATATCAGGTGCGGCACAGTGCATTACATCAAGCAGTGAGGCATATTCACCGCTGTATTTCCAATCAACTAATGTATCAGTTGGTTGGGCAAGTGCTTGCTGAAAGTCGCGTAATCCTTCCATGCCTTGGGTTAACAAACCAAAACGGTCAACCATAAACACTTGGCTACGAGCTTGTTCATCAGAAATACCTTCTGACACCATTTGTGTAATTATTTGCTCTGCGATACCGCAGCCTGCTGAACCCGCACCAACAAAAACAACTTTTTGCTCCGATAACTGTGCGTTTTTAACGCGACATGCAGCAAGTAATGAACCAACAGTCACTGCGGCTGTGCCTTGAATGTCATCGTTAAAGCTACAAATTTCATCACGATAGCGTTTTAATAAAGGCATTGCGTTAGGTTGCGCAAAGTCTTCGAACTGCAGGAGTACATTAGGCCAGCGACGCTTAACGGCTTTAATGAATAAGTCTAAAAATTCATCGTATTCATCTTGGGCAATACGTTTATGGCGCGCGCCCATGTACATAGGATCGTTCAATAACTTTTCGTTATTAGTACCAACATCTAACATAACTGGCAGCGTATACGCAGGACTAATACCACCACACGCGGTGTACAGTGATAATTTACCAATTGGAATACCCATACCGCCAATACCTTGATCACCAAGACCAAGAATACGCTCACCATCGGTAACAACGATCACTTTTACTTTGCCTTTGGTGGCATTACGTAGAATGTCGTCAATTTGATAGCGATCTTCGTATGAGATGAATAAACCACGCGCACTGCGATAAATGTCAGAGAATTTTTCACAGGCATCACCCACCGTTGGGGTGTAAATAATTGGCAGCATTTCTTCAAGATGATCGCGGACTAAACGGTAGTAAAGTGTCTCGTTATTATCTTGAATAGCACGTAGGTAAATGTGCTTGTTTAAGTTGTCTTGAAAACTTGAATATTGTTGGTAGCAGCGCTCAACTTGCTCTTCAATCGTTTCATAGCGAGGAGGCAGTAATCCCGCTAGGTTAAAACTTTCACGCTCTTTTTGAGTAAATGCACTGCCTTTGTTTAAGAGTGGCGTTTCGATCAGACCTGGGCCTGAGTGATGAATATAAAGATAATTTGGGTCAGTATTTGTAGTCATAAGTCCAAGCTTAACGAAGTCTTTAAGTTGTGATCTGCCATTATTGCTGTTGAATATAAAAAAGCAATGATATTCAACCTTGTCAGACCATTAAAAGAAAATACTAGGTGTGTGCTTAACACACCTAAAAAAGTAATTGTACATCAAATAACGACGTCTATTAAGGCTTATTAGCAGGCATTTCATGCTCTTTAAGCACAATATTCTGCTCACTTAAAGCAATCCCTTCACGGCGTGGATCAGCGGCGCCAACTAAGGTACTGTTAGTTACCTCAACGGCATGTAAGCCTGAATTTAAATCAACCACTTTCACTGTGTGGCCGCGCTTTTTAAGATCAGCAGTAATGGCTTCTATCGCGGTGCCTTTTTCAAGGCTAGTGTAGCTATTGCGATTGGTTATTCTGGGTAAATCGATTGCTTGCTGAGCGGTTAATTGCCAATCCAATACACCGATCACTACTTGCGCTACATAATTGATGATACGGCTACCACCGGGTGATCCGACCACTAATCGTAAGCTGCCATCATTATTAAACACCATCACCGGTGACATCGAACTGCGTGGCCGTTTGCCAGCTTCAACACGGTTCGCTAATAATTTGCCATTTTTGCGTGGTGATAATGCAAAATCGGTTAATTGGTTATTCAATATGTAACCGTTTACCATCACGGTTGAACCAAAGGCCATTTCTATTGAGCTGGTCATTGATACGGCATTACCTTCGCTATCAACAATCGATACGTGAGTGGTAGAGGGTAATTCATAGGCATCATCTTGCGCGTAGCTAAGTAATGGCCGAGGTTGGCCAGCTTCGGCTTTTTGATCGCGTTCGCTGATAAGTTTTGCACGTTGCGCTACATAGCGTTTATCAAGTAACTCGGTTGTTGGAATATCAGCAAAATCAGGATCGCCCATATACACATTACGATCAGCAAAGGCTAGGCGTGAAGCTTGGCTAAAGTAATGCAAAGCCTGCGCTGAATTTGGTTGAAATTGCGCCATATTTTTATCTTCTAGTAAGGCTAATATTTGCAATACAGCCACACCACCACTGCTTGGCGGTGCCATAGAGCATACTTTGTATGCATGATAAGGGGTGCAAACAGCATCGCGCTGTTTACTTTGATAGTTTGCTAAATCAGTCAAAGCTAATGTACCTGGCGCAACCACTGAATTTTTAACAGCACTGACCATTTGTTGGGCGTTTTCGCCTTTATAAAAAGCATCGATGCCAACATCGGCTATTTGCTTGTATAAATCAGCAAGTGGTTGATTCTTCTTGATTGTACCTACGGCAAGAGGTTTACCGTCTGGGAAAAAATAATCACGGATCACTGGTAATTTAGTCACACCAGGGTTTATTTGCTTGGCTAATAAAGCATGTAACCGCGGTGAAACTTCAAATCCTTGCTCAGCAAGTGCTATCGCGGGCTTAAATAATTCGGCCCAAGCAAGTTTGCCATACTGTTTATGTGCAGTCGCGAAGGCGTGTAATATACCCGGTACGCCAACAGAGCGACCACCAACAACCGCCTCTATCCACGGCGCAGCGTTACCATTTTCATCTAAGAATAACGTTTCATCAGCATGACTTGGGGCCGTTTCACGGCCATCAAAACTGGTCAGTTTATTATGTTGTTTGTTGTAATACAGCATAAATGTGCCGCCACCAATACCTGATGATTGTGGCTCTACTAAAGTCAGCACTAGTTGCGTTGCGATTGCGGCATCAACAGCGCTGCCACCTTGCGCGAGGATTGTTTGCCCTGCTTGTGCTGCATAAGGATTTGCCGCAGCAATCATAAACTGTTTACCAGTTACTTGTTGCTTATATTGATGACCGGTTGCAGCTTCTGGTTCGCGAACTTCTCTTGGGGTTTGGCTAGCTAAAACGGGTAAAGCAAGCAGCGTTAAACTAAAGGCAACACTGCGCTGAAAAGGTAAATACATAAAAAAGCCTGATTTGCATTGAGATATTTGGCATCTTAAAGTTAAACGGGCACAATATGCAAAATTTTACTATGAAAAATAAGAATAAAATGGTCAATTTACCACTGCAACCGCGTTATATTTTTCCTCCACTGTGCTTAATGGCATTAAGTGCCCTATTGGCAGCATTAAACTTAAACGATGTTTTAGAGTTTAATCGCCAATTAATTGAGCAAGGCCAAGTGTGGCGTTTGCTCACCAGCCAATATGTACATGCTAACTGGGCGCACTTAGGATTAAATTGTGCCGGTATCATACTAATATGGGCACTCCATGCTGAGCATACAAAGCCGACTCAATATGCGCTACATACATTATTCTTAGCTGCGTGGTGTGGTATCGGTATTTACTACTTTTGCCCAGACATAAGAATATACACAGGCCTAAGTGCTTTATTACATGGTGTTATTGTTTGGGGAGCAATCAAGGATATTGAAGCCGGTATGAAAACCGGAGTATTACTGTTTATCGGTATTTGGTTGAAAATTGGCTATGAGCAATTACATGGGCCAAGCGCAGAAGTTGGTAAGTTAATCGCCTCACGGGTGGCGATTGATGCACATTTGCTTGGCGCTATCGGTGGCATTGTACTCGCCTTACCACTTTTTATTACTTACCTAAAAAAACGCCAAGCTTAAGCTTGGCGTTTTTATTTAAAGGTTTACAAAGTTTCTTTGAATAACTTATAAATACGACGGTATTCATCTAACCAGCTTGAAGGCTGAACAAAACCATGTGGTTCTACAGGGAAGATAGCCGTTTCAAAGTTTTCTTTTTCAAGCTCAATTAAACGTTGTACTAAACGTACTGAGTCTTGGAAAAACACATTATTATCAACCATCGGTGCATTGATCAATAAGCGATTCTTAAGTCCTTCAGCATAATAAATTGGTGAGCTTTTTTCATACGCAATAGGATCAACATCTGGGTGGTTTAAAATGTTTGATGTGTATGGTCCATTGTAGTGTGCCCAATCTGTCACAGGACGCAGCGCTGCACCCGCTTGGAATAAATCAGGTTGCGTAAATAAGGCCATAAAGGTCATAAAGCCACCGTATGAACCACCATAAGTACCGACTGAGCCAGTATCAACATTGGCATTTTCAGCCATCCAGCTTACACCGTCTGCTAAATCTTGAATTTCCGGTGTGCCCATTTGGCGGTAAATGGCTGTACGCCAATCACGACCGTAGCCTTTTGAAGCGCGATAATCCATATCCATTACTACATAACCTTCAGAGGCTAATAGAGAATGGAACATAAATTCACGGAAGTAACCAGACCAACCCATGTGTGAGTTTTGCAAATAACCGGCGCCGTGATTAAAAATAACCGCTTTACGGTTTTTGCCGCTTTCACCTTCAACATAGTCAGCTGGGTAATATACTTTCGCGTAGATAGGTTGCTCAGTGTGGCTTGATGGTACCGCAACAATTTTAGGGGCAATTAATTGTTTTGCTAAAAACTCATCAGAAACCGTGTGGGTTAACTGAGTGGCTGTTGTATTTGCTTTTGCATCAGCAACATATAACTCTGGTGGAGCCATGATTTTTGAGTGCGTTAACAATAACTTATTTTGATCTGGGCTTAGCTTATAGTCGGTCATGCCGTCTAAATTAGTTACTTGCTCAGACGTTGCATTGGCTGGATCTACACGATAAATCTCATAAAGGCCAGGATGTTCAACATTCGCTTTGTAATAAATTGCACTGTCGTCATCTGTTAGTGTGAGGTTCGCTACGACAAACTGACCTTTGGTAAGTTGGCTTGCTTTACCATTAAGTGGCTTTGTATAGATATGGCTATAGCCTGTTTCTTCAGATAAGTAATACAAAGTATCTGAATTATTTAACCAACCAAAATCGTTATAAGCATAGTTTAC
This sequence comes from Pseudoalteromonas prydzensis, assembly GCF_011050055.1. Classification (GTDB taxonomy): domain Bacteria; phylum Pseudomonadota; class Gammaproteobacteria; order Enterobacterales; family Alteromonadaceae; genus Pseudoalteromonas; species Pseudoalteromonas prydzensis_A. The sequence goes on from NZ_DRGM01000046.1 coordinate 25,539, forward strand.
CCATGCATCATCGTGTAAGCGGTGTTGTGAAACAAGCTTAGAGTTTGCAACATCAACAGTTGCTAACCAACGATCTTTATTATCCCATGCTTCGAGCATCATCGCGACTTGCGTACCGGTTTTATTCCATACGATAGCGCTTTGATCCCATCCCCAATCCATCATCAGGTTGATAGCACGAGGTTGTTTTTTAGATTCATATGTTTTGCCGTCACGGGCGAAGTTTTCTTTTTTAACTGCCGCTAATACGTCTTCATCAAAGCCAGGTAAGGTATCGAATGCCAAGGTAGTTTGCTTTTGCTCAACTAAATCAATGTAAATCACTTCAGACGTTATTGGTTTTTCATCGGCAACACGACGGCGTACTTTTTCTGCTTTAACACCAGCATCATCGGCAATATAATTTGGCATTATATCGCTGTCTTCTCGCCATGAGCGGCTTTCTTTTACCACAGCAACTAATGCTTTTCCATTTGGTGATAATTGCACGTCGGCTAACTCATTGCCTTTGCCTAAATAAAACTGTGCATTAGCAATAGACGAGTTTTCTGCGTTGAGCTGCTCTTTGCGGGCTTGTTTGTCTTTTTTATTTTTGTGAGTAAGTGCAATGTAATCAATTAGTTTATGTTGCTCTTTGGCAATGTAAGTTGCAGGCTCAGCAATCCCTTCTGGAGCATCACTTAAGTGTAAATTTGCAATTTCAGTTTGCAAACCAGTGGCTAGATTTACCTTATAAAAGGCGTTGCCTTGGCGGTATGCTAAATTACCATCGGTTAAAAATTGTGGTTTAGACTGTTTAGCGCTGTCGTGTGTTATTTGTGTAATTGCACCGGTGTTGATGTTTTTTACAAATACATTGCCTTCAAACACATAAGCTTGAACTGTGCGATCTGCAGAATAAACCGCATTCGCAGCACCTAAGGTATGTAATTTATTAAGTGCGACTTGGCTGGCTGCTTGGCTATTCACCGCTTGTGTGTATAAATCTCTTAACTCATTACCTTGTTGTTTTTGTGTATACACAACCGTTTTTGAATCAGCTGCCCAAAAGGCGCGCTCTGCTTGGCGACCTAACCAATCCGGATGAGCCATTGCTTGTTCAAGCGTGATGGCTGTAGTTCCTGTATCGGCGGCTGTTGCCACAACACTTGCAACACTTGCAACAGTGGCTTGCGGTTGCTCAGTTGGCGTAGATGCAGTTGATTGACAACCGGACAACATAACGCTGGACGCTACGGCAAGTGCAATTAAGGTTTTTTTAGTAGAAGATTTAAAAATCATAGGGCTTCTGTAAGGTTATTGTAATTACCTTGATTTAAGCAGAAGCACCTATGTAATAGCAATTATTTCAGATAAACCGCCAAACTTTGCTGTTTAATAGCAAAGTTATTTGAGCGAAATATCTAACCACACCATACGATGATCTGATGAGGCATTACGATCTTTAATTAATCGGTATAATTCGCTATTTTTAACTGGCCAAAATACCCCACCGTCGTGAACGTCTATGCCATAAGTAGAAGGCAGCACATAATCAACGCGAGCTTGCCAAAATGCAGTGTAAGCCGCTGCATATTTTTCACTATAGCTGGTTTTAGCTCCCTTACTACTTGGTACGAATTGACTATTAATTAATGGATTTTTTAACAGCTGATCCGTTGTATTAGGACGTTTTTTATCGCCTTCAGGGGCTGCGTTTAAATCACCAACAACAACAAACCGTGATTGCGGCGCTAAGCCACCTTTTACACCGTTGTCATCGTATAAATAATCTGCATTGGCGATATAGTCTTTTATTAAACGTACTTCATCGTGATTGCGTTTGCCGTTTCTGTCTTCATCACCATCAAATACTGGCGGCGTTGGGTGCGATGCAATAACGTGCAGTGTTTTGCCTTTTACAGTAATTGGCAGATCCCAAAATGATTTAGAGCTCAGTCTTAGTACTTGCCACTGCTCTTGGTTATACCAGTTTTCGCCTGTTTTTGGATCAATAGGCATTTGTGCAGCTGGCATATCTTTATATTTAAATGTTTGTAAGGTACGGACTTTATCAAAATCTATTGGATAACGAGAAAGTACCGCCATGCCATAATGACCTTCAAAAAAACCAAAGCCAAAGGCATCCCCTTTCACACCAGTGGCTTGGCCATCGTGATCCAGATCAAATGGGGTTTTTAAACCGGTATTAACAGGAGCAATATAGCTGTAGGGATAGTCAATTCCAGGTTGTTTATTTTGACTTATCGCCAGGTAGTTAGCCTTAAAGTAATCAATTCCTTGCGCTTTGCTGATGTAATCAAACTCATTTAATAGCAATATATCTGGGCGAACACGTTGAATGATCTCGGCAATATTTTTAATTTGCGGGTGCTTATTTTGTAGTGCATTAACCAACGCATTTGGGTCTACTTGTGGATCTTTTTCAGTATAATTTGTTGCGTCCATACTGACATTGAATGTTGCCACTCTGAGTGTATTGGCGGCCTCGGCACTGTTTGGTATAGCGCTAAAAAGCATGGCACTTGCAAATGCAGCGATACAAAACTTACTGTTCATATTATGAATCCATCTAAAATTAATAACAAAATGACACTACTTACCACTATCCATAAAATAATTGCCATTATAAAGGGCTTTAGTCCTGCTTGTTTTAATACCGAAAGTGATAAGCCACTGCCAATTAAGAACAAAGTCATTACTAATAGCTGTTTTGCCACGGTGTTGAGCAGCTGCCAGATTTCGCTAAACTGCGGCAAATAGGTATTGATCAAAGCCGCGGCTAAAAAACCAATAATAAATAAAGGAATACTGGCTTTTTCTTCAGAGCGCCAAAACACCCCAGCAATGGTGGTATAGGGAATGATCCACATTGCACGAGTTAGTTTTACAGTTGTGGCAATACTCAGCGCCACAGCACCATAAGCGGCTGACGCCCCTACCACACTACTGGTATCATGAATTGCCAAGGCCGCCCATAAACCAAATTGCTCTTGGCTTAAATTAAAGTAATGGCCTATTGTAGGAAAGAGTAATAAACCCACACCATTTAATAAAAATACCACCCCAAGTGCAACAGCCACTTCGTGATCTTTGGCTTTAATGACAGGGGCCATGGCAGCAATTGCACTGCCGCCACAAATAGCAGTGCCAAAAGAAATTAACACCCCAGTATTACGATTTAATTTAAATACTTGGGTTAAAATTTCACCTAAGCCGATGATTGCAGTGATACTGACAATGGTTAACACCAAAGAGCTGCGGCCGACCTCAATGACTTGATTAAAATCAACAGCAAAACCTAAGCCAACCACCGCAGCTTTGAGCATCCACTTACTGGCGTGTTGCGATAGTTCAGCGAAAGGGTTTCCAAGCACAATAGCAAACAGTGCGCCAAGTATTAACGCACTTCCACCGCCAATCAGTGGCGTGATACACAAGCTCAGTAAAATAACATAAAAAGGTTTTTTAATGCGATCTGACAAAAGCATAATGATCCTTAAGGACGAACAAGCTTTGCTGTGAGTTTATGAACAACTGGCGCTACAAAAATAACGGTTGGAAAAGCCACGCAAAATGCAAAAGCCCAAGCAGTTAACCAAATAGAAATAATATTATTGACTAAACCAACATTGAAAATTGAAATAACGAATGACATAAAGCCAGACATAAATAACGCCATTAAAAAAGCAAATACGATAGTGCGGTATTTAGCACTGAACATGAACAATCTCCTTAATAAAAAAGCCGAGATAAACTCGGCTTTTATGATTAATTTAAAATCAGCGCGGTACTGGCAGCTAACACGCCGGGGTAATCCTCCTCCGGAAGATATTCTGAAAGCTGTGCTAAACGTTCACCTAACTGATGAAGATTATTTGCTGAGACATTGATGTGGCCCATTTTGCGACCCGGTTTTGCCATTTTTCCGTACCAGTGACTGGTGACACTAGGTACGCTCAGTACTTGCTCAGGGATAGATGCTTGCCCAAGTACATTGATCATTGCTGTTACACGCTGCAGCTCTGTACTACCTAATGGTAAACCGGCAACCGCACGCATGTGATTTTCAAATTGGCTACAATGGCTGCCCTGTTGAGTCCAATGACCTGAATTATGCACGCGAGGCGCAATTTCGTTAACGAGTAATTGGCCACCAACATCAAAAAACTCAATGGCGAGCACACCCACGTACTCCAGTTCGCTCGCAAGTTTATTAAAGGCATCTTCAGCTTGTTTTTGGATTGTTGATTTTTCTTTACCAGCCACTGATAACGTTAAAACGCCATTAGTATGTTGGTTTTCAGTGAGGGGATAAATTGCTGTGTTGCCACTTTTATCGCGTACACCAATAATAGAAACTTCACGGTCAAATGGGATCATCTGCTCGGCAATAATGGAGTGAGGAGCAGATTCAGTACCGGAGGCAATAAAATCAGCCATTTCTGACCAAATCTGGTCAATTTGCTCATCTGATTTTAAGCGCCATTGTCCTTTACCATCGTAGCCGGCTTGACAGGTTTTGATCACTAACGGCTTGCCTAAAGTCGCGACTGCTTGCTCTAGGTGCGCTTTTTCAGTAATTAACTGGTATGGCGCGCATGCAACAGCGGTTTTGCTAAGTAAGGCTTTTTCAAGAGCGCGATCGCCACCGGTTTTGATTGCCGCTTTACCTGGGTAAAATTTATTACTTGCACAGCATAGTGTGAGCACATCATCTGGGATATGCTCAAACTCAGCCGTGATTGCATCGGCATCCGCGATTGCTTGCGCTAAAGTGGTATCAAACACTTGCCCGGTTAGTGGATGGACAATTTGCTTGCTGCCCACATCATAGGCAACCACATTTAAATTCAGTGGTGCACCGGCTAAGCACATCATGCGTGCTAATTGGCCAGCGCCTAAAATTAAGATAGTCATATTACTCTGCTGGATTAGGGTTAGCTAAAATAGTCTCTGTTTGTTCTTTACGGAACGCTTCAACTTTGGCAAAGATCTCAGGTTGCTGACAACCTAAAATTTGTGCAGCAAGTAAACCTGCATTTGCTGCGCCAGCTTCACCAATTGCTAAAGTTCCCACTGCAACACCTTTTGGCATCTGGCAAATAGACAATAGTGAATCAATACCATTTAATGTTTTAGACTTCACCGGCACACCAAGTACAGGTAAAGAAGTAAATGCAGCAGCCATACCAGGTAAGTGCGCAGCGCCACCGGCACCGGCAATAATTACTTTAATACCACGTTCTGCTGCTGAACTTGCGTAATCAGCGAGTAGTTGAGGAGTACGATGAGCCGATACAACTTTAGTTTCATACGCGATGCCAAATTTTTCTAGCATGATCGCCGCGTGTTCCATAGTTGGCCAATCTGACTTGGAACCCATAATAATGCCAACAGTCATAAATACTCCTCAGTAATGGTTTTAATACTTATAGCGGACTAATGTCCGCATTGAAGGCGGTCATTATACACGTATTAATTGTTAAATTGCGAATATCGAGTAACAAAAAAGCCATGACTGGCATGGCTTTTTTGAACAGTATGGAAATTGAGCCTTAGCCTTCTTTACTGGCTAAATATTCAGAGTAAGTACCTCTGAAATCAATTATTTTGCCGTCTTTGATTTCCCAAATACGGGTAGCAACTGATGATACAAATTGACGGTCGTGAGAGACAAACATCAAGGTACCTTCATACGCTTCAAGCGCAAGGTTCAATGCCTCAATTGATTCCATATCCATGTGGTTAGTCGGTTCATCCATCAACAATATATTTGGCTTATGCATCATAATCTTACCAAATAGCATGCGGCCTTGCTCACCACCAGAGATCACTTTTACAGACTTTTTAATATCATTTTGTGAGAACAACATACGGCCTAAGAAGCTGCGAACAACTTGCTCATCATCGCCTTCTTGTTGCCATTGTTCCATCCACTGGAATAAGTTCATGTCTGTGGCAAATTCATCAGCATGATCTTGTGCGTAATAGCCAATGTTATGGTTTTCAGACCACTTAAACTCACCTTGTTTGGGTGCTAGACGCCCTGCTAAGGTATTTAATAATGTGGTTTTACCAACCCCATTTTCACCGATGATGGCAATACGCTCACCCACTTCAACTAAGCCTTCGAGGCCAGTGAATAGCATATCGTCAAAACCTTGGCCTAAGTTTGTTAATTCAAGCGCGTTACGGAATAACTGTTTTTCTTGTTCAAAACGGATAAACGGCGTTTGACGCGATGATGCTTTCACTTCATCTAATTGGATCTTATCAATTCGCTTAGCACGTGATGTGGCTTGCTTTGCTTTAGACGCATTCGCTGAGAAACGCGAAACAAACTGTTGCAGCTCAGCAATTTGGCTTTTCTTCTTGGCATTTTCGCTTAATAAACGTTCGCGCGCTTGTGTTGCTGCAAACATGTATTCGTCATAATTACCTGGGTAAACACGTAATTCACCATAATCAATATCGGCCATATGCGTACAGACTGAGTTTAAGAAATGACGGTCATGGGAAATGATGATCATGGTGCAATCGCGTTGATTCAACACGTCTTCTAACCACTTGATAGTATATATATCCAAGTTATTAGTTGGCTCATCGAGTAGCATGATATCGGGATCAGAGAATAGCACTTGCGCAAGTAGCACACGCAGTTTAAAACCGGGAGCAATTTCTGACATCGGGCCGTAATGCTGATCAGTTGCAATACCTACGCCCATTAGTAGCTCACCCGCTTTTGATTCAGCAGAATAACCATCCATTTCAGCAAACTCAGTTTCAAGGTCGGCAACCTTCATGCCATCCTCTTCACTCATTTCGGGTAAGCTGTAGATACGATCACGCTCTTGTTTAATTGCCCACAGCTCTTTGTGGCCCATTATCACAGTATCGATAACTGAATATTCTTCGTAAGCGAACTGGTCTTGGTTTAATTTAGCAACACGTTCATTTGGATCAGTACTGACATTACCAGCAGAGGGCTCAAGTTCACCACTTAAGATCTTCATAAATGTTGATTTACCACAGCCATTTGCACCAATTAAACCATAACGGTTACCTTCGCCAAATTTAGCTGAAATATTTTCAAATAACGGTTTAGCACCAAATTGCATGGTGATGTTAGCTGTACTAATGATAGCGCTACCCTCCAACGGGGAAATCATAAAATAAAATTGGCTGAAGTTTATATTAATTAGGCCAATTTTTCCATGTATTATTAGCTGCATGGCGAGTACAAATCGCCTTACTTGTAATTAAAAAGCAAGCCGCTAAACTGAAGTCAGTTAGGCTTGTTAGTCATGCTAATTTGTAGCGCTTGCTCACAAAGCGAACGAAAATCTATTTTCAAATTTCCTCTATGGTTTTTTAATGATATTTTTTCACTTTACCCTCAATTTAGCTTTGTTAGTCTGCGCGACCAAAGGACAATGATAAATAGCACAAGGCAATATTGAATGAATAGAAAATTAATTGCGGTATTCATCGCAAGCGCGTTGATGGCACCGAGCGTAAACGCTATTGAGCTTTACGATGATGGAACAAATAACGTGACCATTGGCGGATTTATTGATACGCGGGTCATTCACACTCAAGGACAGACAGAAATAGTGAATGGTGCATCACGGATCAGTTTTGATTTTAGCCGCAAACTTAAAAATCAATGGACTGCACTGGCATTGCTAGAATGGGGAGTTAACCCTGTTGGTAGTAGCGATATTATCTATAACAACCGCTTTGAATCTATTCAAGACGAATTTTTATATAATCGACTTGGCTATGTAGGTATAGCGCATGAAAAATATGGCCAAGTTACAATAGGTAAGCAATGGGGTGCATGGTACGACGTTGTGTATAGCACTAACTACAGTTTAGTGTGGGACGGTAATGCAGCCGGTGTTTACACGTATAATAAAGACGATGGCGCAATTAATGGCACCGGTCGAGGCGATAAGTTATTACAGTACCGTAATAGTTATGGCGACTTTAGCTTTGCAGCGCAAGTTCAGTTTAAAAATAATAACTTTTATACCTGTGATATTGAGGCTATTTCAGAAGCGGCTTGTCAGGCATTGTGGGAAAATGGCAGTGAGCTTGCTCAACAAGTGGAATTTAATTCTACCTATGGCGCAGCCGTTACCTATTCAGTAAGCGACGACTTAAAACTTACTGCTGGGTTTAACCGCGGAGAACTAACCGTAAATTACGCAGCAGGACGAATTCAGTCTGTTAACGATTTTATTTATGGCGCTGGGGTTACTTGGGGCAATTTTGACCGTGATGGCATCTATTTTGCGGCGAACATCAATAAAAACGAAAATCACGATACCGATAACTTAGGCCGTTTGATCAAAGACGCGGTTGGGTTAGAGTCTTTATTATCTTATAAGTTTGATAATGACATTCGCACCTTCATTGCATATAACGTCTATGATGCTGGAACAGATTACGTGATCCAGCCAAATTTTAATGCCGACCCAAATGACAACTTTAAACGTCAATTTAGTGTACTTGGTGTTCACTATTTATTTGACGCTGATACGATTGTGTACATAGAAGCGCGCAAAGATTTTAGTGATTTTTCAAGTGCCGATAAAGAGCAAGAGTATCAAATGGGTTTATCTGAAGACGATGGTATTGCTATCGGATTTCATTACACTCTATGATATCAATCGACTTAAATATTTAACCATGCTAGCGGGCTAAATAAAACGCTAACAGCGTTAGTAATTTTTCATGTACGACTGCATGGATGCAAGAGGTAGAGCAATGCAGGAGCAATTGCTGAGAGCAACTACATGTCAAATTTCTGCCTTGTTATCACTGTATTTATCTGTCGCTATAAATGGCCAGTAACGTAACACGATTGGTATAACTTCTGAGCAGATGGGCTGGTTAATCTATCAGCCTATCTGCATGAAAACATCGTTATCTGCTACGCTTCCCTTGCTTAATAAATGCCTGTTTAAATGCTACATACCCCGCTTTTGCACCAAGTATGATCCACACCATCAAAATTCCACTGGGCAATAAAATTGCTTTTAGTAATGGGCCTAACATGTAAGAATAAAAAATAATAAATGGCACAAATAAAACGTAGCCAATTATCAGTTTAACTTTTTGCATATCACATCCTTTTGTTAAAATGAGCATGCTCACAAACATAATTGAGCGCAGTCACTTTTGCAATATTTATGTGTTGCTTGCATTTTAAATAAACCTAACCTCATGAAATAAAATGAATAAAAAAACTCAAACTTATAATAAAATTCTTACCAGTGCTTGGTTACTGTTTTTACAGCAAGGCTATGAGCAAACATCAACACGGGAAATAGCAACCGCGGCAAACGTTGCTACAGGGACTGTTTTTAGCCATTTCGAGAATAAAGTTGATTTGCTTAAAGCTGGAATGCAGCAACAAATTGACGCGATTATTCATCAGTCAAGCCTGACTGATAAGCAACATGCACCGCGTTTAAAACTTCGTCACTATGCCCTGCCGTTGTTTGAGTTTTATTGTAGTAATAGTGAGTTCAGCAAAATATTAATAAGCGATATGATTTGGCAAAGCGCTTTTTTCGAGCAGCAAATGAATGAGTTTAAGCAACGGTTATTTAGCGAACAACCCGAGTTTGATGATATCAAAGCAAGCGTAATGTTAGATTGTTATTTTATGACAATAGTCTCTGGGTTAAATGAGCAAGATCCGCAACCTGAAAAAATGTTACGGCAACTCACCAACAAACTATCTATTCTTTAGCGGCAACTTATTTCACTCTGTGTGTTTCACTTTTAGCATTAAATTTAAAGTGAAACCTACCCTCTGATTACATTAAAAGCGTAACCAAATGTGATAGCGCTTTTTTAATGGTTAAGTACCTTGTTTAATCCTGCTTAATAAACAAGGTACAAACAACACGACTAGTTAATAACCGTAATTATTCGCCGTGTAAATCAAACTCAGCTTCTAAACCCCCAACTAATTCGCTGCCATTGTTAAAACACTGACTAGCTACGGATAATTTTTAATGCTAGACGTTACAATTGTATCAATGAAGATCCCTCTTTCCTGGCTGAATAAGCATAACTCTTGTTGGAAACGTTTAACCGAATAGCTAACTTTGACTTATTAAGCTCATAATCCCTTTTGATAGTTTTTGTTAAAAAATACTGCTATGCAACGTTATCCAGATCTATAGGTGTAGTATGATGTGTTCTTTTGATGGGTAAGTTAATCTGACTTCTTACTAACTTGTTCTTTAGTTCAGCATATTAATTTATCGATGAATTATAGAAATCGAGTGCCTGCTTAACACTAACCACCGGGTTTTCCCAGTGCTCTAAAGCATCATTAATTCTGCTATCCCAGATAATATCATTAGCATGTATGTTAAGACTATTCTTAAGGCCAGCAAAGGCACTTAACATTAATGGGTGTTCCGCGCCTCCAACTGTTATATAGAGCGACAGCGGTATGTTATCTTCTGTAGTGAGGCTTCGTTGTGATAAGAATTGCTCAAACTCTTTTACAACTGTCATATCGTCATACCAAGCAGCCGGACTAAATGCAAAATAACCGTTAAACAGCCAAGGTTTTGTGCTCATAGTGTATAAAACAAAACTCCCTCCTGCTGAATAGCCCGACAAAACACGATTATTATCTAGCTTATAATGTGACTCTAAATAAGGTAATAATTCACTGTCTATAAAAGCCAAAAATTTATCCGCTTGGCCAAATAACTCAGGGGCATTTTCACTTGCAGGGCGAGCTTGGGTATTAACATCTTGGCGTGCATACGGCGGCACTAAATCACGATTTCTGGTAAAGGTCCAAAATTGATTAGGAATAGACACTAAAATTGTATCTTGCTGCGCTGGTAACTCAGCCATCACTGAATCCCACTGCGTAAGATTAAAGTTACCATCGGTTCTAATGATCAAGGAATAGCGCTTATTTGGCTCAAAATTGTTAGGTAAACGAATAAACACTTTCCTACTTTCATCCAATATCTGAGAATAAATTGTGATGTCTTTAAAATTTGACGTGTAATGCGCGTTGTATTTATAAATAACAACGGCACCTGCAATCAGGGCTGCTATGCTGAAAAGAATAATTATTACAGTGCAATTTAGTTTTTTTAATAGGGTCATCATAACTGCAAGTCAAAGATTGTTTTAAAAACAATACCCTTCCTCGATTTTTTATGAAACTACCGTTATGTAACAAAGTATGATTTAAAATTTATACAGCCAATGTTCACTCGCTACATGAGTGAATTTAAAACGGCGAAGTAGTTGCTGGCTTTGGGTATTTTCTGTCGCCACTTTCGCCTGTAAATTAGTAATGTTCGACTCATTGCCTAACTGCGCAACAACGGCTGCTATATTTGTTAGCATAAATGCTAATGCTTCAGACATAAACCCATCCCCCCAATAATCTACAGACAACTCAAACCCTAACCAAGCACTGCCCGCTTCAATACCATATAAACCAATGCAGCCAATCAAGGTCGACGTATTTAATAAGTACATTCCTAAGCGCAGCGTATTTCCTTCATACATGCCAGTAATATCATCTTGGATCAGTTGTTTTACGTCATTACGCGTAAGTGGCAATGCATAGTCATTATATTGCGCAACTAACGGCTCAGACAAAATAGCCCACAACGCGCTACAGTCCTTATGTTTAATTGGCTTTAATGTAATTCGGCTTAGTGCAAACTCATTGTTCATAAATAAAATTAAATTACGGCTTTAAAGCCCACTATTATTGCCTTAAGATACCGCGCATACAAGTTAATAACACAGCAATCAAATTATGAGCGATGAATTTAAAGTAATACAACCAACAACCACTGTTTATTGCCCTGAGCGTGGTGAAGGCTGGACTTTAACGGGCATAACGAGCATTGAGGAATTTACCTCAGTGATGTTTGATGGTGTGCGTTACACATTGCCAGCAAGGGAAATTGTTGAGCAATTACTGCCAAACCAAGCTGCTAGACAAAAACAAAAGTAATTAACATTGCGCTAGGCAATAACTATTTAGCTTCACAAGGCTTAGTGTCACTGAAAGATGTTCGGATACATATTCATATCACGGAGGTGAACCACCCATTGCACTTATTGTTTATAAAAGGCGCATGATGGGCGGTGTGGGGGCTGTAGGAGACCTCCGGCTACCCGATTTGTTTCGTGACATCTGTCTATATCTGTTTTATTTTAAAGACAAATAATGAATTACCTTTACCAGTAGCGACTAACAGGTGCTGATTATCACTAGTAAGGGTAATTGATGATATTTTTTTTAATTCATTATCACGAACACTTAACAGTTTATTCTTAAAGCTAAGTCGCCCATCAATTCCCGCACTAAACAAATACAAGCCGTGTCCCGCCTCTCCAGCAGCATAAATTTTCGATCCGTCAGCCGATATTGCTAAACTACTGGCGCCTTCTAGCCCTGAACCACCCATCTCAGAATTATTTACTGTCTGCACAAAAGCATATTTTCCTGTTTCTTTCTTTTCAAAAACAACAATAGCGTTGCTACCTGAACAAGCGACATATAAAAACTTTCCTTCAGGTGAAACAACGATCTTTTGAGGATTAACAAATTGCTCCACGCCAGCGACGCCATTTTTTATTACTTGTTTTACCAATAACTCCCCCCCGCCTTTTCGATCAAAGATAGTTAATTGATGGTTATCAAACCCCAGCACATATAATTTATCATTCAATGAAGACAAGGCTAAACTGACTGGTTTACCTAGGCTATTTTCAAGTGGTCTCGCGTCTTTTATTGCCCTATTAAAAAGAATCCGACCATCGGATATAATATCAAAAACCACGACAGCATTGCTCATATAGCTTGCAACTAAGAGTTGTTTTTCGTTGTGTGTCTTAATTGCATCCCAAGCACCAAGTAGACCAAGGGTATCTAATTTACCAACGGGCAAATCACTATTAAATACTCTTTCATAATGAAGACCGTCACTAATAGTTTTATTAAATCGATAACTGTTTTTATTTTTAGAAAATTGGGTTAAAGCTCCATCATAAAAGCCAGTGACAACTACCTGATCACCTTGCTCCAAATAGGCAACACCTGAAGCACCCTCTAGTCCATTTATGTTAGCAGAAGAATTTTTAAATATTTGACTGAAGGTTAGGTTGAAATTATTGTCTACATTGAAAATGGCAAAAGCATTATCATCTCCACTAGTCACAAAAACCTTAGAATTATCCAAAAGAACTTTTACACTTCTAGGGTTACCTAAACCATCAACACCATTAACACCATCTTTTAATATTTGGATGAGCTGTAAACTCTCTACCCCATTAGCATTGGTAGCACTGAAGTTAACTAGCATGATAAAAAAGAAAAATGTAATTAGTTTTTTAATGTTAAACATCAACTTGTAACTCTCTTAGAAACATACCGAGCCTGTAGAATAACTCGTTTTTAGTTTATTTTTATTAATGCATTAACCATAGCCGAATTCCTGTTTTAATTCAATCGGTTACTTTGATGATACGTAAAATATAAAAAAGACTTGGTGTTGTTTTAATTCGTTTTTTGAGGTGTTTGAATGACTTATTTGGAGAAGTTGAAGCTTATAACTTTATTAATGTAGTGTGTCTTACGCATGCTGATCTTAGCCTTTAAGTTAAACCTCATTTGCTTCTCTTGCTCTGCTCTTTGTGTAAAGGATCTTTAACTGAATGATTCACAAAGAAGTTAAGAGACGCTGCGCTTTAGAGTAAAACAAATTTACGCGGTTGGGGAATTACCTAATAGCCATAGTATGTGGTATCACCAGTAAACCGCCCATTTCACTTCCCGCTAATAGGAGGCATGTGATGTGGGGGTTGGAAAAGACATCCGGCTACCCGATTAGTTGCCTGACGTTAAGATCTGTTTTAATAATGATAGCGGCACGAAATTATTGTGACAGCCTGATTATCTACTACATAAATAAGTCGATTGGTATCATCAATGCGGCGAGACCAAAAACCTGATAAATTTTCTTTTAGTGGCTCAGGTTTACCTATGCCCTCAAACGGAGAGCGCTTTACATCGTTGATAAGTTTATTGATACGTTTTAGCGTCTTCTTGTCTTGAGTTTGCCAATACAAGTAGTCAGTCCAAGCATCGTCAGTCCAAGACAGTAAACGACTACTCATCAATTAGCTCTCGTGCTGTTGTTTTGCCAGCACGATACTGCGCTATTGAACGATTTAAATGCTCTGCATTTTCAGGTGAACGAAGCAAGTGAACGGTCTCCATAAGGCTATTGTAATAGTCTAAAGACATAACCACTGCATCCTCAGAATCACGGCGAGTAATTACTGTTGTATCGGCATCATTAACTACTCCGTCCAAAACAGCTTTGAGACCATTTCTGGCTTCAGTAAAAGATACAATTTTCATCAGAACCTCTACATGTATATTTGATGGAACAAGTATAGGCTTAGAAAATTAACATGTACAGCAAGTTGAACACATCACATTTATATGGCAGCTAATGAGCCTGTAAAATAACTTGTTTTAAATTTATTTTTATTAGTGGTTTAGCCATGCCAAGACTAAGCGCTAAGTTTCCCTCATTTACTTCTCATTCCCTTCTCTTTGTGCAAAAAAATTAGTGAATTATTCACACACAAAGAGGTTAAGAGGCGCTGTGCTTAAGAATGTGATACTGGCGGCAATGGCGCTCTTAATCAAGGTATTACATGCACTAAAGTACGCCGTTTAATGAAATTGGGGGACAGTGAGCGACTCGCCATATCGTGTGGTATCACCAGCACCAAAAGTAGGCCCTTATAGAAGCTCAAAAACAAAAGGAATTAACATTGCGCTAGGCAATGACTATCTAGCGTCACAAGGTTTAGCGTCATTGAGAGATATTTGGATCAATATTCATTACGGGAGATGAACCGCGCATTGCACTTCCTACTAATAAAAAGCGCATGATGGGTGGTGTGGGGTGTGGGGGCTGGAGGTTAGAGACCTCCGGCTACCCGATTAGCCATACTTGGCTTTAACTCTAACCAAACGCCTGCAAAGTTATCGTTTTTAAACCAAAGTAAGTTTTTTATTGGAAAATTAGAAACCACTACTTTTGTATCTGATTTCCAAACAACTTCTATATTTTCAGGTTTCCCATCCAATCCAAACAAGCCTCTAAATACTTTACCCGTTTCTACATCAACAATACTTATACCTGATTGCCAATTTGTAGTGGCTCCACAATCAGAATAACCAAGTTTTGCAATTTTTTTACCGTTTGGGGAAGAAAACTCAGCAACATCGGTATATTTACACATTGACGGTACTTCAACATTTAATATGTCCATTCCATAACCTATGACTTTAAAGCCGAACCAAATGAAAAATATAACAGCCCCAAGATTCCAAATTTTTTTCATGATGCTTAAAGCAACGTTCATGTAAATCCTTATGTATGCCTCAACGAGCCTGTAAATTAACTCGTTTTTAATATATTTTTATTGATGCATTAACCATAGCTGAGTTCCTATTTTGATTCAATCGACAACTGACTTTCACATAAAATATAAAATAGGATTTGCTGTTGCCTTAATTGGCGTTTTGCAAGGCATTACAAGTCTTTGAGTGGCTTATTTGGAGAGGTAGCAGCTTACCTTTATTAATGCATCGTGTTTTGCAGCTTTTCTATATTATAAACTAAGCAATACAGTTGCCATTGGGCATTCGCTTTCGTTTGACCGCGTAAGGTCAATTTATTCAGCGAAATTGATCGGAATGAATTTATTTTGGCAAGATAAGTCAGGCTTGACTCCTTACCTAATGAAAGAGCCATAACAATTTACCGTGGGTGAATAATATCTATTAGATCACAGTAACCCTGTGGGTTCAAGGTTAAAAAACAATCAAGTCAATTGTGTAGAACCAGTTCCTAAAAAGAGTAATTCTACAGCCTCAACGCCGCATTCAGCGGAAAATAATGGTTGGCTATAATCGCGAAGCGATGGCCAACTGTTATTTTTCCGTTTAAGCAACTTGTGTACGCCCGACATGGGCATTGACTTATGAGGTGAAAGTCCTCTGTAGGGAGATCACCGTTTAAATAACATACTGTTATTAAACGATAACTACTAGCGAATGGCAAGGGCTAAATCGCGAGAGATAGTCTGGAG